>CACXFN010000065.1 GCA_902766915.1 uncultured Eubacteriales bacterium | reverse complement strand
TGATTCAAAATCCTTATGTCCGTCCAGGTAAACCAGATTGTTCGCCATAAGTGGCACTTCCTCGTCCTGGTGCAGCACCTCCAGATTATCTATGAAATCCACTATGCCCAGGTTGGTATTATACTGTTTTTCCAATTTGGTTCCTCTATACCAGATTACCATCAGGAATACCAAAATCAAGGTTATTATTACTGTTACATAGCCTCCAACCAACAGCTTCCCCAGACTGGAAACAAAGAATATGCCTTCAATTACTCCAAAGACCAGAAGAACAAGCCAGGAGAATAGCCCCTGGCCTTTTACATGACGCAGGTATACCGAAATAAGTACAGTCGTCATGAGCATTGTCATGGTAATAGCCAATCCGTAGGCGGATTCTATTCTGGAACCGGAGCGGAAATAAAGTACCACCAAGCTACATCCAATCCAAAGGATATTATTCACCGCACCGATATAAAGCTGTCCCTTAGTATCCGAAGGATAGCGTATTTCCAAGTGTGGCAATAAATCAAGGTTTATGGCTTCGGATACTAAAGTAAAAGATCCTGTAATTAGAGCCTGGGAAGCTATAATTGCTGCAGCTGCTCCCAAAAGAATGGCGAAAGGTCTAAGTCCCTCAGGAAGCATCATAAAGAATGGATTCATATCTTCCATATTGGCTAGAGAAGCATCCCCTTGATTCTTTATTATCCAAGCCCCCTGACCCAGATAATTTAAAATCAGACACACCTTTACGAAGGGCCAACTGAAATAAACATTGTTTCGCCCCACATGGCCCATGTCAGAGTACAGAGCCTCTGCACCTGTTGTTGCCAGGAAGACACTACCCAAAATCATGAACCCCAGCTTATTATATGGAGAAAAAAGAACTTTAATCGCATATAGCGGATTAATTGCAGATAGTACAATGGGGAAAGATGCTATTTTTAACAGTCCGCTTCCACCCAGGAACAGGAACCAGATAAGCATTACTGGGCCAAAAGCCTTACCGATCTTGCTGGTGCCCATTCGTTGAACCATAAACAAGGCAGAAATAATCACAAGTGTAATTATGATGACTTTATGATAGGAAGGACCAAGCATCGCATCCACCCTGCCGATACTTCTTAATCCCTCAACTGCAGTTGTAACCGTAACGGCAGGCGTGAGAACTCCATCAGCCAGAAGGGCAGCACCACCCAGAATTGTTGGAACGATTAACCACTTGCCATAATTACGCACCAGGGCATATAGCGAAAATATTCCACCTTCGCCATGGTTGTCAGCCTTCATTGCAATCAGCACGTACTTAATTGTAGTTAGCAAGGTAATAGTCCAAATTACCAGGGATAATGATCCAATAATGAATTCCTGATTAACCTGATTGATTCCCCCATTTCCCTCTAGAATGGATTTCATAACATACATGGGGGATGTTCCTATATCACCATAAACGATGCCTATGGTTATAAGAAACAAGGCACCGCTTACCTTTTGTTTTTTGTTATCAGAATCAATGCTCAAATCTATACTTCTCCTAGTTCACTTTTAAATCATTTTCCGCAATTCGTGCGCGTAATTCATGTCTGCACTTCACGCTCGCAATTCATGTTTGCAATTCTTGCCTACAATTCGTGCGCGTAATTCATATCCACAGTATTATAGCATAACTCGGATATACTAACAAAAATTGATTTCAATCTGGCCGTGTCAAATTGTTGCAGACTTTTAATCCGGGTTCAAGCAAGATAAAACGAAGGTGAAAAATACACCTTCGTCTTCTCTTACTTTGATTGGCTTTTCTTAGATCGACTTTTCTTATTGCCTCAATTCTTTTATCTCCTGTCTCAGTCGATTTTTTGAAACTCTCAGTTAATGCTATTACATATATTATTATTTTAACGGAGGTCTTTTCTGCCAACCACGGTTCACAATTTCTGTTGCAATATAGCTCATGACGTGTTCCGCATAGGTGTGCGGTCCGAAGCCTGCATCATAACCGAGTTCCTGAGCCAATTCGTGAGAGATACGTGGTCCGCCACAGCAAAGAAGAATCTTGTCACGAATTCCTTCAGCTTCTACCAGCTCAACCATGTTGGTCAGGTTCATGATGTGGATGTCCTTCTGGGTTACCGTCTGTGAAACCAGAATAGCATCAGCATTTACTTCCTTTGCTCTAGCGATTAGTTCCTCGTTTGGAACCTGAGAGCCTAGGTTATATGCTTCAACATTTTTGAAACGTTCTAAACCAAAGTGTCCGTGGAATCCCTTCATATTGATGATAGCATCAATACCTACAGTGTGAGCATCGGAACCTGTGGAAGCACCTACAACGACTACGTCACGACCAATGTTTTCACCGATGTAATCACCGCATTCTTCACGGTCCATAACATCAACTTCTACTTTTACTACTTTAATCTTAGTGTAGTCTACGGTGTGCTGGCATTTTCCGTATACAACAAAGTATGTGAATCCACCTCCCATGTCATGAGAATAGATAACGTTAGGATCTTCCCAACCCATTTTCTTAACCAACTGGCGTGCAGCTTCGTTAGCTTCTTCACCATAAGGTACAGGAAGGGTGAACATGGTTTCCATCATACCGTCATTTAATGTATCTCCGTAAGGTTTTACCTTTGTAAGGTCAACCTGTGCTACTGCCGTTTTATTATCTGCCATTACTCTTCACCTCCCAACATCAGTGGAATGAATGGGTTGAAATACTGATCATCCTTTACGCATACGCCATCAAGGCCTTTGCCGCCATCTTTCGGACGCTTAACTCCGCCGAACTTACCCTGTTCAATCGTGCTGAACAGTCCATCCTTCTCTACCTCTGCCAAAAGTTCATCTGCCTTCTTAAGTACGTTTTGAGCTCTGGTCTGAATGATTCCACCTTCTTTAAACTCAACTTCATTACCGATATCGCGGCAGTTATTGAAGATATAATTGGCATTTTCAATAGAAAGATATCTATCCTGCATATGCGGAGTATGAACAGCCTCTGTGAGCATTCCCAAAAGTTGCAGGCTTTGATGCGACCAAATAGCCACCAGGTTGAAGAGGGCATCCTGGATATGTCCCTTATAGATATTACCTGTCATATACTTGGTTGGAGGCATGTATTTTAGTCTGGCATTGGGGAAGATTTCCCTTGCCATGATTGCCTGAGATAATTCATAGAGGAATCCGTTTTCAATATCCGGATCCATTTCAAAGGCGTGACCAAGTCCCATCTTCCATTCCTGAATATTAGCAAGTACAGCGAACTGCTCATTGATGAATTGGGATGCAGTTACTGTATGAGCTGCTTCATATGCATCATCCGTCGTAAGGTAATTATCCTCACCGGAGTTAAAGATGATTCCGCAATAGCCGATGATTACACGGCTCATGAACTGGTCAACTATAGTTCTCTGCATATTGATATCTCTGAACAGAATACCATAGATAGCGTCATTCAGCATAACGTCCAGTCTTTCCATAGCACCCATAGCTGCGATTTCAGGCATGCAGAGTCCGGATGAATAGTTACAAAGTCTAATGTAACGACCAACTTCTTCGCCAACTTCATCCAGTGCCTTTCTCATAATCTTGAAGTTTTCCTGTGTGGCCCATGTACCACCAAAACCTTCAGTGGTAGCCCCATAAGGAACGTGGTCCAGCAATGACTGTGCGGTGGAACGAATAACGGCGATGATATCTGCGCCTTGACGTGCCGCCGCCTGAGCCTGGATAACGTCTTCAAAGATATTACCGGTGGCAACAATTACGTAGAGATAAGGTTCCGGTCCTTCGCCAAGTCTTTCCAGATACTCTTCTCTCTTCTTCGTCTGAGCTTTGATTCTGTGAAGCACCTCGTGTACCGTTGGCATGATTGCTTCCTTAGCTTCTTCCGCGCTAACAGTTTCAAGCTTGGTTAGTTCCAACTCACCTGTCGCAACTTTTTCTGCAATTTCCTGAGGAGTTAGACCTGTCTGAATCATAGCATTACCCATCCAATAGGCAACGCCTCTTGGAAGGGCACCGGCATCTTTGATGTGATCCACCACTACATTGGGGAGTGGCGTTTCAACATCATCCACTCCATCCACACCAAGGAGTCTTAAGATTGTACGCTCTGTACTCACTGTGGTGTGTCTGTCGATGAATTCCTGCATGTCATGCGCGATATTTCGTGCGTGATTGCGGGCGCTTTCAACGACCTTTGGGTCCAAGTTTAGTTTGCTTTTCATTCTTTTTCTCCTTGTTTTATATATGTTTCTGCCTTATTGATAACTTCTTCGGGGAGCCCCAGCATCTTTGCGATGTTTAGAGCATCCTTTGGTACCGAACGTCCCGGTTCCACAGGCATCAGTCGGTAGTCCATATACTTTCCTATAATATCAATTCGCTTTCTTCTATTGGCCAAAGACAATTCGCTGTTCAGTTTTCTAAAATCAGCATCCGCCAAGCCTCTAACCTGCATATTCTTAACCTTCGGGTTATTTGTAACAGTCTCATAATGCGTAGTTAACAGAGTTATATAGGGCTTTTCCAAAAGGAAATCTACAATGCTCTTTGTTAGCGCTAGGCCCTCCATTGGATTTGTGCCGCTGGCGATCTCATCCACCATGATTAATGATCTATCCTTAGCCCTATCAAAGATTTCCTTCAGCTCTTCCATTTCGCTTCCAAAACTGGAAAGGCCTCTTTCTACCGATTGGCTATCACCAATAAGTATCTGAATAAAGTTGGATAATCCTATTTCCGCTCTCTCACAAGGTACAAAATAACCATACTGGGTCATAATCGGAATCAAACCGGAAAGCTTTAAACTGATGGTTTTCCCTCCCATGTTAGCACCAGTTATGCAGGTTACCCCCTCTAATAATTCCATACTGATGGGAGTGTATTTCTTACCTTGCTTTTTAAGCGCATCCTCAACCTGTAGTTGCCTGCCTTCCGAAATATAGATTCGGTGTTCTTCAACTATTTGCGGTCTGGAAAGATTATACTCTATAGCAAACAAGCCCTTTGCTAAAACATAATCTAACCTGCCCATCTTATTAAGGTTGGTCAGGAGGTTGTCTCTATGCTCGCCTATCTTGGCAGAAAGCCTGCCACGAACTTCGTCTTCCTCTTCTTCAATTTTAAGGTTTAGGTCTTCCCTTTCCTTAGCAAGTTCCTCAGTTCCTTCCATCATGGAGAGAGTAAATGTTATGGAACTATAGTCTTCAGCAATCTGCTCCAATTCTTTGATGGATTTGGCAACCTCCAATTGTTCGGAGGATTTCGGAATTACAATATCAAATTTGGGTGTAAGCACAATACCGTGCTCTTCTTTTATCCTGTCCTTCTCGCGCTTTTGGAGTTTCCTGATTTCAACATCCAATTGCTTTTTCCTGGCACGATATGTTGTAAGCTTCTTAGAATAATCGTCGTAAATATAAAAGGTATTAATACGATCTTTTTTAGGATCAAGAAGGTTAAGCACTTCACTGGTATCCAGAAGATTGAATTCATCAGGAATAAGTCCACCTTCTTTTTCGATGTCACGAACTATTCCACTGAGGCTCTCCATATAAAGAAGCATGGATTTAACTTCAAAGAGTTCTACCACTGTAAGGGAATCTCTTCCGGCTCTTTCAATTGAGCCACTTATATCCTTTAGACAATGAAATATCTCGTGAATCCTGTCAATGTTTTTCGGATCCTTCTCCGCCACATTTTTCAGGGCTTCAACCTTATCCAGTTCATCATTAAGGAATGATTCTTCCCCAGGGAAGAAGGGCCTGGTATCCTTCTGCACCTTCTTACCCATGGGAGTCATTATATTTAGTTTAGACGCAACAAAATCAAAACCCGTTTCGTTTCTGGTTTTGATATTTGATAACCTTCGGTTGTCACCTTGTTGCATTAATCCACCTTCCGCCTTTTAATTCTATCCTTATTATTTTCTTACATCAATTACGGGTATATCCGGAATCGCATTATGCATTTCTTCGCATAAAGCACTGCTATCAAATGAATAGCCTTCCGGTGAAAAGGGGTTCACCGTAACTGCACATACTTTTATATTCTTTAATACCTTGATGCCCATGCCTCTTTTCTTCATCTGTTTCCAAAGAATGGAGTCCATGAATATCCTGGTAGGATCCTTCAAAATAAATTCTACACCTTTGAATTTCGCCGGGTCAATATCCGCAATAATACTTCCGGTAAAAGCACCGGGAATATATACATACCTGGTTTCATCATCAATTGCTTCATTGATGAACCTTCCGCTTCCAAGTCCTGTTTTTAAATCCAAAGCTTCAACGCTGAATGAGGTTCCGTCACCTATAGTACTTACATCCTCTGATTCATTCTTTTGATCGGCTCCGGATTTTTCTTTTATTATCAAAATCTGTTGGTGGTTGATTCTTTCCTCTATTATGCGGCGAAGTTCCAAATCATCTAATTCAGGCAGGTTATACAGCTCAACCACATGGGCTGTTTCACGAACAACTTTCTTGATGTCTCTAGACAGAACTGCTCCGGTGGAAAGAATAACTGCATCTGAAGATTCCGGCGAAGCCACTGATTTTCTGTCTATGGCGCCATCTATGAGTATGAGATCCACACCCCAACCAAAGATTTCCGCGCACATCCTCTTGGTATCAGCTGCAGCAACCGGTCCTGCAATCTGTACATATCCGCTATCCTTTACCTTGCACAGGTAAAGTTCGCCTAAGGAAGTACGATATTTGGTTGTGGACAAGATTTCCAATCCTGCCTCTGCCAATTCAAACAATTGCGCAGGAACTGAAACGATGGTGTCTTCATATAGATAAACCTTTGGCTTTTCTGTTTCCGTAACCAAATCCACAGTTTCACCATCACGACCTGTGGATGTGATGCCCAGATTTATTCCTTCATCGTAGGCTTCTTCTATAAGGAAATTGAGCGCAGTTGTCTTACCGGCGTTTTTGGCCATTCCGACAATCGAAATGGTTTTGTATTCATTTGCCAATTCCTGAAGAAGTGCCATTATATGTCTTTTCCTTATTTACCGATATAGGGAGACTCAGTAAGTCTCCCTATATCCACAGTCCGTAGCCCTAAAAGATTCTCATTTTTCGCCCCTACCCTAAGCGAAGTGATAAGTATATATTCACATTATAAAATTTCAAATGACAATCTTTGGCCTATTATAATACTTAATTATTCGTGATGCTCATTTCTCTTATGTCTCTCCAGGTTGGCCGGTTCCATTGACTTGATTTCAAGTCCTTCGCCCAATGCAGAAACACCCTGGTAGAATGATTTCTTCTTGCCTGTGCAATAATCACAAGTGCAAGGAAGATCCGGCAGATTTGGTTGTGTGTAGGTTGTAATAACGCCCTCGTAGTTTCTGAGAATCACCTTATCCGGAGTCTGAGAAATTACATAGTTAGGCATTACAGGTGTTTTGCCGCCACCTCCGGGTGCGTCTACAACGAAGGTTGGTACGCAATAACCGGATGTGTGTCCACGGAGACCTTCGATAATTTCTATTCCCTTGGATACATGGGTTCTGAAATGCTCGATACCTACGGAAAGATCGCAGATATAGATATAGTAAGGTCTTACTCTGTTCATAACCAACTCGTGTACCAAATCCATCATGATGAATTTGCAGTCGTTGACTCCGCGCAGAAGCACGCTCTGGTTTCCTAAAGGAATACCGGCATCTGCCAGTTTTCTGCAGGCCTCTCTTGCTTCCGGAGTCATTTCCTTCGGATGATTGAAGTGAGTGTTTAGCCAAATTGGATGATATTTCTTCAGCATGTTAACCAGATCATCGGTTATACGCATAGGCATAACAACCGGAGTTCTGGATCCCAATCTTACGATTTCTACATGAGGAATCTTTCTAAGTTCGCTAATGATGTATTCCAATGTATCATCTTCAACCAGAAGAGCATCTCCACCGGAAAGAAGTACGTCTCTGACCTGAGGAGTCTTTCTGATGTATTCCAGGCAAGCTTCTATGTCTTCCTTTGATCTTGCTCCATCCGTTTCACCGGCAAGTCTTCTTCTGGTGCAGTGACGGCAGTACATGGAGCACTGGTCTGTAATGAGGAAAAGAACTCTGTCCGGATATCTGTGAGTTAGTCCGGGAGCAGGAGAATCAGCGTCCTCGTGAAGTGGGTCTGCATCGTCGGCAGCAGATCTATGCATTTCATGAAGTGTGGGAACTGCCTGCATTCTTACCGGATCTCTGGGATCGTCAGTATCCATGAGAGATGCGTAATAAGGTGTGATACCTACTCTGAATCCGCCGATAACCTTTTCAATTTCCTCTTTTTCCTGATCCGTTAAATTGATTACCTGGGCTATGTCTTCCACTGTTGAAAGTCTGTGACTTACCTGCCAGTGCCAGTCATTCCACTGTTCATCCGTAACATCCTTGAACAAGGGTATGTCTTTCCAATTTCTAATTGCCATGATAATCTCCTATTCTTTATCCTTCTCTGATTTCGTACTCTTAATTATGCGTACATTTCCTCGAAGAGCTTTTTGATTCCTTCATGTTCTCTAAGAACCTGGAGAGTGATTTCTGCATGGCCTCTTGTATAGCCGTTACCTACGATCATCTCTACGTCTTTACCAACACCTTCTGCACCCAGAGCTGCCTTTGTGAAGCTGGTTGCCATGGAGAAGAAGTATACTCTTCCGCCGTCCTTGGTGCAAAGGATTGAAGCCATTTCAGTGTTTTCTATATTTACGCAGTTGATTACCAGGTCGCAGAGCTCACCGTTAGTGAGTTCCATAATCTTCTCATACATACCAACTGCATCTGTAGCATCATGGTGGAAATATGCATCTGCCAAATCGAGGCTTCTGGCTCTGTCTTCTGACTTCTGGGATCCTGCTGCGCAGATTACCTGACCTGTTACGCCTGCTCTCTTCTTTGCTTCGTAGAGGCAGAGAAGTCCGGATTTTCCGCCGCCGCCGATTACCATAACCTTCATGCCCGGCTGTACCAGCTTGGCAGCCTGCGCAGGAGCACCGGCTACGTCCAATGCGGAGAGTGCCAGTCCTTCCGGCATATCATCAGGAAGCTTGGCATAGATGCCGCTCTGGAAGAGAATTGCATGTCCCTTGATGTCAACCTGGTCGATTGCAGGACGCATAGCGATGATTTCATCAATTACGAGTGGTGTGAGTGAAAGCGAAACGAGTGTTGCAATCTTGTCACCAACCTTGAGGTCGCCCTTCCATTCTGGTCCGATTTCTTCAACTTCTCCGATAAGCATTCCGCCGGAACCTGTCCATGGGTTCTTATGCTTTCCTGCTTTTGCAACGATGCCGAGCATTGTAGCCTTGATAGCTTCGATGTCAGCATCCGTAAGATCGTCTGTCGGCTTCTTTCCGCAAGCGTGATCTACAACCGATGTAAAGGATGCAGAGTCTATATTCAGAGTCTTTACGTTGATCTTTACTTCGTTGTCATAAATCTCCATATCGTTATCGATAACGTCTGCTGGCTGCGGAAGTACGCCCTTTGGAGAAATAACTCTGTGTGTTCCGTATGGATTTCCTTTTTTCATTTTTGACCTCCTATCAATCAATGCGAATTGTTTACTCTATTTTTATTTTCTTTTGCATTCTTTTGGTACTACGCAAGTTCCTGTGGCCCTTGCAACTACTATCGGCTCTTCCAAGAAATCAGCGGCCGATGCACTGATGTCGGGTCTTGGGGCAATTACCTTTCTTGCCTCAAAGCTCATTTTTCTGGATGTATTTCCTATGCTCGTTATCTCGCCGTATGCTTCGATATAATCGCCTGCATATACGGGTGCAAGGAACTCAACATTGTCATAAGCGCAGAAAAGGCCTTCGTCGCCGTCGCACTTTATGAGAAGCTCCGTTGCAACATCCCCAAAGAGATGAACCATATGCGCACCATCAACCAGGTTTCCGCCGTAATGTGCGTCCTTTGCTGACATCCTGAGTCTGATAAATGATGTAATTTTCTCTTCCATTTCCTTCTCCTTACGTTCATAGCGTCTTTGCCAAGATAAACAAGCAAAAATCTATTCTTTCTCAAGAAAATATTAGCACAAGCTTTTTATATAATGAAGTTGCGCAAGGTCCTAAAATGTTGTAAAATTCACTCGTACAGTCTTTGAACCATTATATGTTCACCCCTCAAAATGATGAACCATAAACAATTCAAAGACCCCTAGAATACCTGGCTTAAGACTTATTTATTAACTCGTTTATCCATAAATCTCAAAATATCAAGAGGTGAATTATGCCCGATAAATACGGAACAACAAGAGTCCTTGAACCAAAATACGTTCTCCCCACAGTAGCATGGAAGCTGGATAACAGCCGTAAAATCCTACCAAACGAGATGCGAATAGAAGTTACCCGCAT
>CACXFN010000064.1 GCA_902766915.1 uncultured Eubacteriales bacterium | reverse complement strand
TCCCGCAAGAGAAATGATAAACGCCCATGTCCCCGTCGCCATGGCAACGGATTTCAATCCCGGATCATGCACCTCTCAGAATATGCAATTAGTCATAAACATAGGATGCTTAAAATATAAAATGACTCCGGAAGAAGTATTGACTGCTGTGACCTTAAACGGGGCTGCTGCAATAGGTAGATCAAACCGCATTGGTTCAATTGAAGCAGGAAAGCAAGCGGATATCCTTATCTGGGATGCCCCGGATTTAAACTATATTTGTTATCGCATGGGACGAAACCTTGTAAATACGGTAATCAAAAGAGGTAAACTATATAAAATTACAATGGGTTATTGCAAATAGAAAACATAATCAATTGGTTGATTGAAAGGAAAGATTAAAGAACATGGTTAAGATAGTTGAATGCATCCCGAATTTCAGCGTAAGTCGCGAAGTAGATGAAAAGGCATTTCAGGCATTGGTTGATTGTGCTGAATCCATTCCCGGTTGCACCCTTTTAGACGTGCAGACAGACGGAAGTCACAATCGCTGCGTTTTCACGATGGTTGGAAAACCGGAGCAAGTGGGAGAAGCCGCATTCCAACTCTGCAAATGCGCCTCGGAAAACATTGATATGACCAAACATGTAGGTCAGCATCCTCGCATGGGCGCCACCGATGTCATACCTTTTGTACCCACTTTAAACATGACAGTTGAAGAAGCAGTAGAACTCTCCAAACAAGTAGCGGAAAGAATTTGGAAGGAATTATCCATCCCCTGCTTCCTTTACGAAGATGCCGCCAGTCGCCCTGAACGAGTTAATTTGGCCTCCGTACGTAAAGGTCAATTCGAAGGAATGCCGGATAAATTATTGGAGGAGGATTGGGAACCTGATTATGGAGAAAGAAAAATCCATCCTACCGCAGGTGTAACTGCAGTTGGAGCTCGCATGCCTCTTGTTGCATTCAACGTTAACTTAAACACTTCTGACTTAAAAATTGCAGATGAAATTGCCAAGGCTATACGTGGATCCTCCGGCGGGTTCAAATATTGTAAAGCAATAGGCATAATGCTGGAAGATCGTAATATAGCTCAGGTTTCCATGAATATGGTCAATTATCAAAAGACTCCTCTATACTATGCCTATGAAATGATTCGCACCTTGGCATCACGCTACGGAGTGGAAATCATCGGAAGCGAAATAGTAGGGCTCCTACCGGCAGAAGCCATGGTGGACTGTGCAGCATTCTACCTAAGAGCAGAAAACTTTGACTGCAAAAAACAAGTGATGGAATACCATTTAATCAACGAATAATAATTTTTTCAGAAACAAGTAAGGAACAAGGAATGAATACATCAAAGAGTTTTTCCCAAATGACTACTCGGGAATTTGCTGAAGTACTTGCCTCCGATGCACCTGCTCCCGGAGGCGGTTCAACTTCTGCCTTAATAGGAGCGCTGGCAGCTTCATTAACCAAGATGGTAGGCGAACTATCCGGAAAAGTTGATGATGGAAATAGAATCGAAGAGATAAAGGAAGAGGCGGGCAGATTAATTGAAAATCTCTTCATTGCTGCAGATAAAGACACTGAAGCATTTATGCTGGTAAGCCATGCCTTTGGAATGCCAAAGGAAACCGACGAAGAAAAAGCACTGCGTTCTGCCGCAATCCAATCAGGATTAAAGGCCTGCACAGAATCTCCCATCGATGTAATGGAAAAAAGTATTAAGGTTTTGGATCTAATATCAAGATTGGAAACGGGCTACAACACAAATGCTGCCAGCGACCTCGGTGTTGCTGTACTTTCAGTTCAGACAGCTCTAAAGGGCGCGTGGCTTAACGTATTAATCAATGTTTCATCCCTAAAGGATAAGGAAATTGCAGCTAAATTCAAAGCCAGAGGAGAAGAAATCCTGGAATATGGCGAGAAAACCACCAACCTCCTTTACCAAAGAATCTTGGATACCATTCAGGCATAGCGTATTATTCTTCATCAAAGATTGTATAATCCCGTTCGAAGAGTAAATCGCTGATCGCTCTATTTAATTCTTCTTCTGGAATTCTTTCAATCAGGAATTCACGAATGAACTTCTTGCTTTTGTTTGAATACTTGGGAAGACCATTTTGTTTTTGTATTTCCGCCAATTCCCTTTTCCACAGAAGACTCATTTTATTTTTCAGTTTAGCTTTGGGATTCGGCAAAGCTTCTCTAATAGAATAGAAATCAACCCTGCCATCAATCATTTCTACAGAGATGATCCCCCAATATGGTGGCACATGTTCTGCTGCATGATGAGCATGGGTTGATCCTATTACTAAATAGTTCTCATCATAATACTTGTCGTAATTCTTCACCTGGGTTGCAAGTCGTGTATAACTGTCCGCATCGCTTTTTATTTCAATACCCATCACCTTATCTGAAAGCACTACAACAACATCAGCTCTGGATTTTCCGGTCACCTTTTCCTCCAAGAATCTGACCTTGCCATAGCGCTGCTCTATATACTCAAACAATGGTTCCCTGATATCCGCATCTAATAAAACTTCACTCATTCTGCTAATCTCTTATATGATTCGTAACGTTCCTTTGCTTCTTTTTCAGCCTGAGCAAAGAGGGTCTTGGCGTTCTCCGGGAAGGTTTGGTGAAGTGACGCATAGCGAACCTCTCCCTCCAGGAATTCCTGATAGCCCATAGTAGGTTCCTTGGAATCCAGAGTGAATGGATGATCTTTGTTGGCCGGGTTAAAGCGATAGAGTGGCCAGTAGCCGGACTCTACTGCGCGTTTCATCTCTGCCTGGGCCTGGTCCATTCCAGCCTTTATGCCATGGTTGATGCAAGGTGCATATGCAATAATAAGCGACGGTCCCGGGAAGGCTTCCGCTTCGGTGATCGCCTTCATAAGCTGATTCATATCCGCGCCCATGGCAACGCTTGCCACGTAGCAATTGCCATACGCCATCATCATCTTACCTAAATCCTTCTTGCCGCTCTTCTTACCTGCAGCCTGGAATTGAGCCACAGCTCCCAAAGGTGTTGCCTTTGATGACTGGCCTCCGGTATTCGAATAGACTTCGGTGTCCACAACCAAAACATTGATGTCCTCTCCCATTGCGATTACATGGTCCAGACCGCCGAATCCAATGTCATAGGCCCAGCCGTCGCCGCCGTACATCCATACAGGCTGCTTGGCCAGGTGCTCCGGATGTCTCAGAATGAGCATCTTTAATTCTGCAGATCTATCCTTCAAGTCAGCACTTTCCAGCGTGGCCTGCAGCTTATTGGAAGCCGGCATAGATGCGCTTACATCGTTATATGTGGAGAGCCATTCGTCTATTACTTCCGTAAACTCAGGCTGACGCTCCTTTAGTTCCTCTATCCATGCCCTGGTTTTGCTGCGCTGCTGCTTCACGGAAAGATACATTCCCAGGCAGAATTCTGCATTGTTTTCAAACAAGGAATTGCTCCAGGCAGGTCCACGGCCTTCCTTGCTTACCGTATACGGAATTGAAGGCATGGCTGCACCCCAGGCCTGAGAACAACCTGTGGCGTTGGCCCAATACATGCGGTCACCATAGAGCTGGGTAAGCAGCTTGGCGTAAGGTGTTTCTCCGCAGCCGGCGCATGCTCCGGAGAATTCGCAGAGCGGCTGACGGAACTGGCTTCCTTTTACCGTCTCATGATCGAATACATCCTTGTCGCTGATTGTCAGAGCGTATTCCCATTCAGGTGTCAAAGTAAGCTTCTCCGTCACATGTTCCATCTTAAGAGCTTTTCCACTCAGAGGACATGATGCAACGCAGGATCCGCATCCGGTGCAGTCCATGTCGCTGACCTGAATTGAGAAATATAGTTTCTCTTCCTTTATTCCCTTTGCCGGAACTGTAATGAAGTTTTCCGGCGCATTCCTAACTTCTTCTTCTGTTAGTAGATATGGTCTTATTACAGCATGCGGGCAGACGAATGAGCAGCGGTTACACTGTGCACAAGCCTCTGCATTCCAAACGGGTATCCTGGTTGCGATTCCCCTCTTCTCATATGCGGTTGTTCCCAGGGGCATGGTGCCATCCTCGTAACCGATAAAGGTGGATACCGGAAGGTCGTCGCCCTTTAATTCGTTTATCGGGCGAAGGATATTCTTAATGAAATCAGGTTCATCCTTTCCTGTATCTTTTCCTGTATCTTTTCCGCCACAAATTGCTTCTGCGCCACCATGTGAATCAGTATCCTCGGCAGTTTTCCAGCTCCCGGGGATTTCTACCTTAGCCACACCTTCTGCACCCCTATCGATTGCAGCCAGGTTCATATTTACGACGGCGTCTCCCTTCTTACCGAAGGATTTTTTCGCAGCCTTTTTCATAAGGCCTATTGCTTCTTCCATTGGGATGATGTCCGCCAGAGCAAAGAATGCAGCCTGAAGAACCATGCTTGCGTGGTCGCCCAGCCCAAGCTCATTTGCTATTGCATTTGCGTCAATTGTATATAGCTTGGCGTCTTTATCTGCCAGTTCCTTCTTTACATGCGCAGGGATATTTTCCTCCAGCTCCTCTCCCCTCCAGGAGGTATTAAGGAGCAGGGTTCCGCCATGCTTGAGTTCTCCGACGATTTCATACTTATCCAGGAAGGTCTGGTTATGACAGGCTATAAAATCAGCATCGCTAACCAGGTAGGAACCCTTAATTGGATTGTCTCCGAAACGGAGATGGCTTCTGGTTATTCCGAAGGATTTCTTTGTATCGTATTCAAAATATGCCTGTGCATACATGTCGGTATTCTCACCGATAATCTTGATGGAATTCTTATTGGCTCCAACAGTTCCGTCGCTTCCGAGACCCCAGAATTTGCATTCTACCAATTTGGACGAATTGCCGGATTCGGAATTATCATCTCCCGAAGCGGCAGAATGAATGGGAAGTGTATCCCCTATATTAAGGGAAAGATTAGTAACATCATCTATTATTCCAACGCTGAATCCATTAAAGGCTTCATCGGATTCTATATGATCGAATACTGCTTTTATCATGACAGGCGTTGTGTCCTTGGAAGAAAGACCATAGCGACCGCCTACAATATAGGGAGCATTCTTATCGTTTGTAAAGGCTGAGCAAACCGCCAAATAAAGAGGTTCACCGGCTGCACCCATTTCCTTGCATCTATCCAGCACTGCAATTCTCTTAACCGTTTCCGGAAGAGCCTTTAGCAGGTGTTCCTTTGAGAAAGGATTGAATAGATGAACCTGGACGTAGCCAACCTTTCCTGCTGACTTGTCCATTGCCCCACTATCAATTGCATTATTAATATATTCAACAGTCTCCCTGATTGCGCCGCTCACCGAACCCATTGCCACTATTACTCTCTCCGCATCCGGGGCACCGTAATAGTTGAAGATGTGGTAGTCCTCGCCGGTAATCTCATTTATCTTTTCCATGTATTCTTCCACGATTTCCGGAAGGCCGTCGTAGAAACGGTTATTGGCTTCACGGAACTGGAAATAGACATCCGGATTCTGAACCGTGTTTCTGAGTGACGGATGATATGGATTTAGCGCTGACTCACGGAAGTTTCTCACCGCCTGCCAATCCAGTATTTCTCCGAACTTTTCATATGGTATTGCGCGTATTTTTTGAATCTCATGGGATGTTCTGAATCCATCAAAGAAATGCATAAAGGGAATGCGTGCCTTAACCGCAGACAGATGAGCAACTCCTGCCAGGTCCATTACTTCCTGGACGCTGCCGGTTGAAAGCATTGCAAATCCTGTCTGACGGCAGTTCATGACGTCGCTATGGTCGCCAAATATTGACATGGCGTGGGTTCCAACAGTTCTGGATGCGACGTGAAGTACCGCGGGTTGTCTGGTTCCGCTGATTCTGTGAAGAACCGGAATCATAAGCATTAAACCCTGTGATGATGTGAAGGATGTGGCGAGCGACCCCGCTTCCAGTGCACCATGCACTGCGCCGATAGCTCCCGCCTCAGACTGCATCTCAACCAGCGTCACCGGCTGGGTGTACAAATTCTTTCTGCCATTTGCCGACCACTCATCGGTTTTCTCCGCCATGGGGGATGAAGGTGTGATTGGATATATCGCCGCAACCTCAGAGAATGCGTAGGCGACATATGCCGCAGCCTCATTACCATCAACCACCATTACATTATCTTTATCCAGATTCTTTTTCATCTTTCTTCGCCTTTCATCAAAGACCTATAATTGTTTTTTCAGGTATCTGCTTTCGGGTTATTTATGATCTATTACTTGTCAGTTTTCACATGTTTTTTCGATTGAATTATCCGGTTAAATGATTATATTCATTTTCTTTGCTTCCCGGGTTAGCTCTTCCCTAAAGTCCGGATGTGCGATTCTTATTAATTCCCTGGTTCTCTGGGAAAGAGTTCTTCCCCTGAGTCTGGCTATTCCATATTCGGTTACAATATGGTCAACCTCTGCCTTTCCGGTGGTAATAAGTGCTCCCGGAGTAAGAATGGGTCTAATCCTGCTTACGACCTTTGTTTCCGAGGATCCATCCTCATTCTTAACCTTTATTTCCGTTGTGGACGGGAAGGCTATATAGCTCTTTCCACCTTCGGATCTGCTGGCACCCAGGACATATTCAAGCTGTCCCCCCGATCCGGAGACATGTGTCGTTCCTACGGATTCGGCACATACCTGTCCATATAGGTCTATTTCCACCGCTCCGTTAACCGACAGAAAGTTTGGATGCTGACAGATCACGTCAGGATTATTTACATAGTTAACGGGAAGAAGTTCCACGTCGGGATTATTGTCGATATAGTCGTAGAGTCTCTTTGATCCAAAAGCAAAGGTGGCTACAGTCTTCCCACAGTGAATGGGTTTAAGCGCATTGGTTACCGCGCCGCATTCGATTAGTTCCACCATGCTGTCCGTAAACAGTTCCGTATGAATTCCAAGATCCTTATGGTTCTTCAGCGCCAGACCAACAGATTCCGGAATTGCTCCGATTCCAAGTTGAAGCGTGGCACCATTAGGTGTTTCCGCGGCAATCAGCTCGCCGATTACTCTGCTTGTTTCATCTATCTCAGTTTCACCCTGAACCGGAAGCTCATAATCGCATTCCGTAACCATGTCTACCTGGGAGATGTGAATCTTTGGTCCTGCTATGGACCAGGGCATTCTCTTGTTTACTTCCAGGATGATTCTTTTAGCGTTGGTTTCTATGAAGCCGCCACTTAATGCACTGGTAAGTCCCGTGCTGAAATAGCCCTCTTCATCCATGGGGGTAACAGAGATACAAAGTGTATCAATTTCAGGATTCATGGCCAGGAGTTCACCCATCTGAACATACCTGCAAGGCATTATATCCCCTAAGCCTTTTCGTATAACGCGTCTGGCATTACCGCCTGAAAACCAGGATACACCCCTTATTCTGTCCGCACATTCCTCGTCATACCAAGCGGATGGATAGATATCCAAAATAGTATGAACCGTTATACCCGATATCTTTCCTGCCAGCGCAGCTTCCTTCATCGCCATTCCGATTTCCTTAGGTTGCGATAGTCCGGAATCTGTGAACATATTTGTTCCGGGCTTTAGAGATTCCGCAATCTCCAAGGGAGTGCGCAGTTTTTCTTCATACAATTTACGATTGTCGCTCATTTATTTCTCCAATTATATTTACATATAGCTTAGTCGGGATTCATCCCAAGGCAACCGATAGTCGTCTCTATAAATTCCGGTTAAGCCTTTGCTATTTCTTAACGTGTTCTATCCCTCTGTGCAACGCCTCGATATTAAGCTTAACCAATTCCGGATTCTTACCTTCAAATATATGCTCAATCATGTTTTCTATTGTGGATACCTTTAATGCCTCCGTTGCTCCAATATATGCTCCGAGCATAACCATGTTTCCAACTTTGTTGTTTCCCAGTTCATTCGCAATATCGTCGCAGGGTATGTAATAAACCGTTACGTCGTTTCTTTCCACATCCTCCACTTCTGCGGATACCGTGCTGCTGTTAATAAAGATCGAGCCGCCGCTCTGAACTTCGTTTTCAAACTTTGCCAGAGACGGTCTATTCATCGCAATAAGCTCCGTGGGGTGCTCGATCAAAGGTGTACCTATCCTGGTATCGCTTATGATAACCGAGCAGTTGGAGGTTCCACCTCTCATCTCGGGACCATAAGAAGGAACCCAAGTAACTTCATACCCCTCTTCCATTCCTGCCTTCACCAAATTCTTGCCTATTGCCATAACTCCCTGGCCACCAAATCCGGCCATTATTACTTCCTTACGCATTGAGCACCTCCTCAATCAGGTTGTATTCGCTCTTCACATTCTCCATTCCATCGGAAGCAACTTCGCCTTCATTTGACTTTTCTTTGGAGGAATCCTTAATAATTCCCAAGGGATAATAGGAAACCATGTTATCCTTCAACCATTTATTTGCATCCAGGACGCTCATTCCCCAGTTGGTTGGACATGCAGAAAGTACCTCGACAAAGGTAAAGCCCGCGCCTTCCATCTGGAGTTGGAAGGCTTTTTTAATAGCCTTCTTTGCCTTGTTTAGATTAGGGATATCTGTTACACAAACTCTTTCCGCATATACCAAACCGTCCAATGTAGATAGCATTTCCGCCATCCTAATCGGAAGGCCTGCCGCCTCCTTGCTTCTACCAAAGGGAGATGTGGTTGTCTTCTGTCCAATCAATGTTGTGGGAGCCATTTGTCCTCCCGTCATTCCGTATATAGCATTGTTAATAAATATCGTCGTAAACTTTTCCCCACGCATTGCAGCATGAACGATTTCACCTGCACCGATGGATGCCAAATCACCGTCACCTTGATAGGTAAATACCAACTGATCCGGATGTGTCCTCTTTACTCCGGTTGCCACTGCAGGTGCACGACCATGGGCTGCCTCAATGAAGTCAGAGTAAAAATAGTTACCTGCGAAAACGGAACAACCTACAGGACAGATACCTATTGCTGTATCCAAGACGTCCATTTCCACCAGGGACTCAGCAATCAATTTGTGAACTATGCCGTGAGAACATCCCGGGCAGTAATGCATTTCATTATCGCTTAATCCCTTGGATTTGGTATATATTGTTCTCATAGTTCCTCCTCCATTTCTGTAATCTTTGCCACGATTTCCTTTACCCCGGGCATGATGCCACCGGTTCTTCCATAGAAGTCAACAGGTTTCTTTCCCTGAACCGCCAAACGAACGTCATCAACCATTTGCCCTAAACTCATTTCTATAGAAATAAATCCCTTTACTCTGTCCTTACAGGCAAGGCGGTAAAGCGGATCTGATGGATATGGCCAAAGCGTAATTGGTCTCACCAGGCCTGCCTTGATTCCCTGTTTTCTAAGTTGTTCCATAGCTGTAAGGGATATTCTCGCTGTGGTTCCATAGGCCACCATAATTATTTCCGCATCATCCGTCATTATCTCTTCATAGCGGCATTCCCTGGATGTTATCTCATCGTATTTTCTCTGAAGCTTCAGATTATGCTTCTCGTTTTCTGCTGTATCCATTAAAAGCGAGGTAACAAAATTGTTGTGATCTCTCCCATGTCTTCCACCTGCGGCCCATTCTTTTTCATGGCCTGGCCTCATAGGAATATCTCTCCACTCAATGGGTTCCATCATCTGGCCGATTAATCCGTCCACAAGGAAGAGCACAGGAATTCTATACTCTTCTGCAATACCAAAGGCTTCCTGCATTATATCAACGGTTTCCTGAAGATCCGCCGGCGCAAATACAATAGTCCTGTAATCACCGTTTCCGCCACCCCTTGTTGCCTGATAATAGTCACATTGGGATGGTTGAATTGAACCCAGTCCCGGGCCTCCTCTGTTTACATTAACTATAACACCCGGAAGTTCGGTTGCTGCCATATAACTAATGCCCTCTTGCTTGAGACTGATACCGGGGGAGGAGGAGGACGTCATGGCCCGAACCCCGGAGGCTACGGCTCCATAGACCATGTTAATAGCAGCCAGTTCCGATTCTGACTGAACAAATACTCCTCCAACCTCCGGCATCCTTTTTGACATATATTCCGGAATTTCGTTCTGAGGTGTAATGGGATAACCGAAGAACCCTCTGCAGCCCCCTTTGATGGCAGCCTCAGCAATGGCTTCGCTTCCCTTCCATAATTCTCTCGCCATATTATTCACCCTCCGTAATAGTTATCACTGAGTCTGGACAGATTTTTGCACAGCTGGCACATCCGATGCAGGACAATTCATCCACACAATGAGCCGGCTTATAGCCCTTAATATTTGGTTCTTTCTTCAGTCCAAGGATTTTCTTCGGACAAACAGAAATACAAAGTTCACACCCTTTGCAATAATCTCTGTTGAAATCTACGTGAAACATAATTGCTCCTTTTACTCTTAGCTTGACTTTATTGTTCCCATGGTTTTTTTAAAAATATATCTATTGGGAGTATTTTATCTCCCAACTCTTTTACCAACTCATTTTCTGCATCAAGTTCAATGCTGCCGGCGTCGAAAAGACACATATCTTGATGAGAGTTTGGACAAAGCAGGTCTTTTCTAACTGCATGAGCCACTATGGGAATTCCTGTTTCCTCTGAAACAGTTTCTGATAGTTTAGCTCCCATAATAATATCTTCAACCTCTGTATCACCCATTAGATGTGTATTATTTATAATGCCCGTTATCTTCAGGTTTGCAGCACCTTCAATATCGTGAATGCATTTTATCGTATCAACCGCTGTCTTGGTAAAGGGACGATTGGCATTAAGAATAAAGTATATGTCGGCATTATATTTTTTTAAATCATTGCTGTACCTGGCCAGGACTCTTGCTCCTGCAGGATCTCCTCCAGCATCAATCACAGCAAAGACATCCTGGTTTTGAAAAATGCTTGACATTGATTCGGGCATATAGGGAAGATCCACATTGGGGAAGTCTTCTGCGCTGGCAATTACTTTTATACCCATTGAATTAAGATACTTTGATACTTCTCTGGAACGAAAGTATGGATTAACCACATCCAAATCAGCTAAACAAACCGGTAGTTTTTCTTCTTCAGAATCATCTAAACAAAAAGGCGCGGAGTCGCTAAACCCCTCGCCTGTTTTTTTCATCGCAGCAAATAAGAGTGCGATATTAATCGCAAGTTCACTTTTGCCGCTTCCATAATGACCTACTATGGTGGCTATCCTGCTTTTCGGAAAAAATACCTTATCCATAAACCATTACACCAGCAATCTTATTGGATAATTCAATACCAATTTAAACATAACGACATACATATAATTTGTCAATAGATTACAACATATTGATTAAAGAACCATGTTCAATTTGTGGATTGCTAACAAAAAACCTCTCTGTCTTATATGTCTTTCTACAATTCATCCACATCCCTTTTCATTCTCCCAAATTAGCATGAAACTGTTTTTATCCAACAAAAAAGACCTTTGGGAGCCGGGTAAACTGGTCTTTATATCAGACAGTCTCCAGCTCCATCAAAGGTCTTACTTATGCACCAAAAGTTAGGAAGTATTTAGAATCCTACCTTGGCAATAAATCCTTCTAATGCTGACTCGAATTCCTTATCATCGAAGCAGTACTTCATTTCTGTATAGTCAGCTCTTAACTTAGCCACATCCTCTGAAACATCCTCATCTCTTAGAATCAATGCAGCCATTAATTCTGCCAACTTATCGAATTCCTCGGCACCAAATCCATAGCGAGTCATTTCGTTTACACCTAAACGCAATGCGCCAGATGCGGTGAATCCTTCTTCATCTGGAGTTGCCTGATAGTTACAGATTATATTATTGTTCTCCAGCTTAGTTGCAATTTCTGCCCCCTCACCATAACCAACAGAAACCAATACCTGGTGCGTCTCAGTATAATCGTTGGCCGGATCACCTAAAACATTTAAACCGGCTTTCTTTAATGACTTGGCAAAGCTCTTGGCATTTTCAACAACCGCCTTCTGATAGTCATCCTTGAAATAATTCATTTCATATGCAGCCATCAAAAGTCCAAGTTGCGTACCTAAATGATGGTTGGAAACACTTCCCGGGAATGCTCTTGTTTCAATAGTTTCCCAAAGTCCGTATTTCAAATCATCTTCATTATAGTTTACCGCCACCAGACCACGCTGTGGACCAAAGAAGGTTTTGTGAGTTGAACCTGTTACGATTTCAGCACCCTCTTCAAATGGTTTCTGGAAGTAGGGACCCACAATTCCCAGCACGTGAGCCATATCGTACATGATGGTGGTATCCAAGCCCATATCATCTACATATTTTCTAATCTCTTTAACAGGCTCCTTATGAATTACCATGCTCTTACCAAAGATTATGAATTCAGGACGGTATTCGTCGATAACCTTTTTGGTTTCTTCCACATCGATCTTAAAAATATTATCCTTTAAAACCGGGAAATTAACTACCGCACTTCTCTCTGTCTTAGGATCGATGGCAACATAGTCATGTAGCGCTCCCATAGGCTGTGCAGAGAGATGGCCTCCCTTGATTATGTGGTTGTTCAGAATATATCCCAAACGCTTGGGGGTGTTTTTTCTGTCCAAACGGTTATTCCAATCCATCAATGCGGAGAATACGCACATATTGGACATTTGGCCACTGACAACTCTTGTTTCAACCTCAGTACATTCAAAGAATTTCTTAAGCTCCTGAGCAGCCAAATACTCAACCTCATCTATGAAACCGGTTCCCTGATAATAGAAAATATCTTTATCGTAGAAAGATTTCACCTTTTTATGCTCCGCATATCGACAGCTGGGGTCGCTGGCTGAAAGCATCTGAACGGCACGGCTTTGACTATTTTCCGAAGGAATGAGATTGATGCATCTTTCCCTTCTCCAAATATGATTTTCTTCAGCCTTCTTAATTAACTCCAGGGCACGAATTGGAGCAGCCTCTTCACTTACCTCACGTTCCTGAAGTTCATGACCATATATTATTGGACGAGCGAATGGAGGAGCCAAAGTATCCAGATGTCTTTCAGCAATTACGGCTTTCAGTCTCTTTCCGCGGACATCGACTTCCACAACATCTTCTTCCATAATATCTGAATTAACATAGCAAGTACCAATTGCTCTCTTTAGTACTTCATCAGTTATTACAGATTCCAGACCTTCGCCTTCCGCCTTATAGTAAGGGACCATGGTTCCACTGGTTACCCAACCGATTTGTTCATCTCCTCTATATACCGGCATCTCCCCACGGATAACACCTCTATCAAGTAGGGTAATGGGCTTGATTACCTTTGGTAATGCGGCCACATCACTATAATCTCTGTTTTGAATCCTCTTAAAGGCTTCACTTTGTGTCAGTAAGGCTTCCCTACCAACATAGTCTCCCTTTTCAGGGGAAAAGCTTACTGCAAATTTTGCTAAGCTTACAGCAAAAATCGGCATTGGATTTCCTTCCGGATCTACCCCCATCTCATGCCCGTATAGCGGCATACCTGCTTCCAGTCTAAGTGTGTCACGAGCGCCCAGTCCTGCGGGTTTTGCTCCCAGCTCAATTAATCTATCCCAAAGCCATTTACCATCTTCAGACTTAACAAAGACTTCATATCCAATAGGCTCTCCCGTATATCCCGTTTTAGCAATGCGAGCAAAATGGCCTTCTAATTCCATAGAACCAAGGGCATTCTTCATTGGTTCAGTTAGAGCTGCCCCTCCCGAGAGAATCATCAATAGTTCTTTACTTTTTGGACCCTGAACCGCGATGGAAACCCAATCCGGCGTGATGTCGGTAATTGTACAATCAAAGTCTTTAACAATCTTGTTTAGATGCTCTAGATCCTTTTCCGTATTGGCAGCATTCACAACCAATAGAAGCTTATCTTCTTCAAAACGATAAAGATAGGCATCATCCACTGCACTTCCGTCCTCAGCAGGGATAATACAGTACTGAGCTTTTTCGAAATCAAGTGAATCTACATTGCTTGTCAGGACGTGTTGGAGGAATTTTACCCTTTCACTTCCTTCTATCAGAAGTCTTCCCATATGAGAAACATCGAATAATGAACAAAAATGCCTGGTATAGAGATGTTCAGATACTATACCTTCCGGGTATTGAATCGGCATCTCCCAACCACCAAAGTCCACCATGGTGGCACCGGCATCCACATGTGTTTGATACAATTGAGTCCTTTTTAGATCTCCCATTTTTACAGTCCAATCCTTTCTAAATGCAAATATATGATAACAATTCGCCACCCAAAATTATATCACTTGAAATGGCTTAATGTAAAGAGAGGCCATATATTAGGCCTCTCACATATATGCTATATTAATGCCAGAAAATCATTTACCTCATCTTCTGTTGTTGCCCAGGATGCCACCAGACGAATTGACTTAAAGCCATCTTTTTTCAAGTGATATGGTTCGAACATCACCTTGCCTTCCAACTTCTCTATAAGTTCCGGAGGGAAATATGGGAATAGGAGATTTGTCTGAGGCGGAATGGCAAATTCATAACCCTTTGCTTTTATTCCGTCAGCAAGGACCTTTGCCATCTTGTTTGCATGTGTTCCCAATTCCAGATAATATCCCTTATCCATCAATGCGCTAAACTGCACACCCAGAAGCCTTCCCTTTGCCAGCATACCTCCGTGACGTTTGATGATAAATCTGAAGTCTTCTTTTAACTTGTCATTCACGATGACAAGTGCTTCACCGAACATGGCTCCGCACTTGGTTCCACCGATGTAAAAAGCATCGGCAATCTTAGGAAAAACTGTGAAATCCAAGTCGCTATCCTCACAGGTAAGGGCCATGGCCATACGTGCACCGTCCAAATACATTATCAGGTCGTGTTTATCACAGGTTTTTCTTAGAGCCAGAAGTTCTTCCTTTAAATATATGAGCCCGGTCTCCGTGGAATTTGATATATAGATTGCCTTTGGCAGTACCCAATGTTCATCCTCATGAAGTTCCATAACGGCTTCGATATCCTCAGGACGAAGTTTCCCATCTGTTGTTGCCACATGGTTAATTTTATGCCCTGTAGCTTCAATTGCGCCTGTTTCGTGAACGCATATATGTCCAGTATCCGCAGAGATAACGCTGTAATGAGGTCTCAGCAGAAAGGCGGATAATGATGTTTGGTTTGTTTGAGTCCCGCCAACCAGGAAATGAACATCTGCATCCTGGCAGTCAATCATTTTACGAATTGTATCTACTGCAGCTTTGCAATATTCATCCATTCCATATCCATCGGTTAACTCCATATTGGTTTCAACCAATTTTTCCAGCACCTTTGGCGCCG
>CACXFN010000063.1 GCA_902766915.1 uncultured Eubacteriales bacterium | reverse complement strand
TCTTAATTGGAACAACCGCAACCTGTGTAGGTGCCAGCCAGAAGGGGAATGCTCCCTTGAAGTTCTCTATGATAACTGCGATGAACCTTTCGAAGGAACCGTAGAGTGCGCGGTGAATAACAACCGGTCTATACTGTCCGCCGTCTGCAGCTGTATACTTCAGGTCGAAGTTTGCAGGTAGCTGGAAGTCCAGCTGAATTGTTCCGCACTGCCATTCGCGTCCCAGAGCATCCTTCATCTGAAGGTCGATCTTGGGTCCATAGAATGCGCCGTCTCCTTCATTTATTTCGTATCCGCCTTCACCGTATTTGGAATCCAGGATATTCTTTAGAGCCTTTTCTGCCAGGTTCCAGGTTTCTATATCTCCCATGAAGTCCTCAGGTCTGGTGGAAAGCTCTGCGCGATATTCCAGTCCCAGGGTATTATATATTCTATCGGTCAACTCGAAGATCTTGGCGATTTCCTCCTCTATCTGAGTCTCCATAACGAAGGTGTGGTCGTCATCCTGACGGAATTCCTGTACTCTCAGAAGTCCGTTAAGCTGTCCGGATTTTTCCTTTCTGTGGAGAACGTTGTTCTCTGACAGTCTAAGAGGAAGATCCCTGTATGAACGAGTCTTGGACTTAAAGACGATCATTGCGTTGGGGCAGTTCATGGGCTTGGCCGAATAGATGTCTGCTTCCTCAACGGGCTTCATCTTAAAGGATCCGTTCTCATCCAAAAGGATATGTCCATCCTCATCGCGCTCCAATTCTGGAACCACGAACATATTGTTTTGGTAGTGGGCCCAGTGACCGCTAATCAGGTAGAGCTTACGGTTATTGAATACCGGCGCACAGATTTCCTGATAGCCGTATTCATCCTGAAGCCTTCTGGAGAAATCCATCAAAGTATTATAGAGCTTCCATCCTCTGGGTAGCCAGTAGGGCATTCCGGGAGCTGTTTCATCGAACATAAAGAGTTCCAGCTGGGGTCCCAGTTTCTTATGGTCTCTCTCCTGAGCTTCCTGGAGCCACTTCAGGTGTTCCTTTAGCTGCTGCTTGTCGGGGAATGCGAATACATAGATTCTCTGAAGCTGATCTCTGTTTTCATCGCCCCTCCAATAT
Source organism: uncultured Eubacteriales bacterium (assembly GCA_902766915.1). GTDB lineage: Bacteria > Bacillota > Clostridia > Peptostreptococcales > Anaerovoracaceae > Eubacterium_B. Next base: position 23,560 of record CACXFN010000063.1, on the reverse strand, counting down.
GAACCGGAAGCGGACTTAACCTGGAAAGCGACGTTCATAAGTTCCTGGGAATTCTCAATATGAGGTCCGCGGCACAGATCCACGAAGTCGTCACCGGTATAGTAAACAGTGAGGGCTTCCTCCTCCGGAAGATCCTGGATGAGTTCTACCTTAAACTTTTGGTCCTCAAACATCTTAAGTCCTTCGGCCTTGGTCACTTCCTTTACCGACCAGTCCTCGCGACGCTTGATTATCTCCCTCATTTTTTCTTCTATCAAGGGGAAGTCTTCCTGAGTTACGGTTCTGGGGAGAAGGAAGTCGTAGTACATACCGTCGTCGATCTGTGGCCCGATGGCGTACTGGACCTTGTCCTTTCCAAAAATCTCAATAACTGCCTTGGCCAAAACGTGGGCCAAGGAATGTCTATAGACTTCGTTAAAATTCTCTTTGCTCATTACTGTGTCCTCATATTTTATAATTTATTAATGTTTAAGATGTTATGCCTCTTCTTTTGCTGTATCTGTGGCGTCTCCATCGCCGGTACCAATTGTGGCAGCTGCAATCGCCAAAATTACCATTCCCAGCATAGCTGCAAATACCATCATGTTTTCCACGGCACCCTGACGAACAACTTTTTTCTGAGTTTTATCCGCTTTCTTTTGAAGCTTGTCTGCCTTAACCTGGGCCTTAGCGGCTTTCTTTTGGGCAGACTCTATTTTTTTTAACTTCTTCTGTGCCTTCTCCGCACTTGTATTAGTTGTAGCCATACTTAGCCTCCTTAAAAATCCGATGAAAATAACGCTCTAATGCTATGGATTACTGTTTGTTTTTAACCATAATATTTTATCACTTCTATGATATAAATGGAAGAAATTCTTTATTTTTTGGGGATAATGGTTTATAATATGCGATAGTTTATAATCGTTTTGTTTATAATCATAAAAGTTATTTTCGATTTTTCCCCAAGTTGGATCCCAACAAAAGAAAGGAAGGGGCAATCTGCCCGGTTTTATCTATGCCAAGAAAGAAAAAAGAAGAACTGATTGAAGATGAAATATTAGCTCAGGAAGAGCAGGATTCTTCTACGAAAAAAACCACCAAGGCTACTGCTGCCAAAACCACAAAAAAAGCAACAACCAAGACGGCATCTAAAACCACATCCAAAAAAACCGCATCTAAAACTACAGCTAAAGCATCAACTAAATCTGCGAATAAGGAAGTGGACGAGGATGAGAAGTCCGAATTGGATATTTCTGTGTCTGAAACAGAAGAGGTGGTATCAGTGGATGAAGTATCGCAGGAATCTCCGGAACCAACCATTGAAGAACCAACGACAGAATCTACAGAGTCATCTGCTGTAACCCGGGAGGAATCAAAAGAATCCTCTGCCGAAGCCCCTATAGAGACCGTGGAGACATCTACAGTTAAGGTTTCAAAGGAGGAAAGACCGCGTCCTGAGGTTACAGGAATATTGGATATTGCAGAGGATGGTAATTTCGGTTTCCTAAGGTTCGACAATTTCCTAACCAGTGAGAAGGATATATATGTTTCTCCCACCCAGATCAGAAGATTCAATTTGAAGACTGGAGATAAGATTAATGGTATTTCCAGGCTTCCCAATGAAGGAGAACGATTTGGAGCTTTGCTCTATGTCAATTCCGTCAATGACCAGGAACCCGGAGCAGCGATAAAACGTGCGGATTTTTCAAGTCTAACACCAATCTTTCCGAATGAACGTCTTACCATGGAAATGAGCGCCAAGGAATTATCCATGAGATTGATAGACTTGGTTGCACCGGTGGGAAAGGGTCAGAGAGGATTAATTGTTGCACCGCCGAAAGCAGGAAAGACCACTTTGCTTAAACGCATAGCAAACAGTATAGAACATAATCACCCGGATGTGGAGCTCATAGTTTTACTTGTGGATGAGAGGCCGGAAGAAGTTACAGATATGAAAAGATCTCTAACTGCGGGAGAGGTTATTTATTCCACCTTTGATGAACGACCTCAGCACCATGTAAAGGTTGCGGAAATGGTTTTGGCCAGAGCCCAAAGATTGGCTGAACATAAGAAGGACGTAGTTATTCTGCTGGACAGCATCACCAGATTGGCCAGAGCGTATAACCTGGTTGAGCCATCTTCGGGAAGAACTCTTTCCGGAGGATTCGATCCCGTGGCACTATATAAGCCTAAAAAATTCTTTGGTGCCGCCCGTAATCTGGAAGAAGGGGGAAGCGTAACCATATTAGCAACAGCCTTGGTAGAAACAGGATCCCGCATGGACGATGTTATATATGAGGAATTTAAGGGTACAGGTAATATGGAACTCCATTTGGATCGAAAGCTATCAGAACGTCGCATATTCCCGGCCATAGATTTGAACCGCTCAGGAACGCGTCGTGAGGATTTGCTTATGACCCAGGAGGAATTGGAAGCTATATGGATGATGAGAAGGGCTATGGGAAATCTGCCTCTTCAGGAGGTCACGGAAACCATAATAGATAACCTTTCGCAGACAGTAAGCAATGCCAACTTTGTACAGATTATCAAGAAGGTATTGATGGGACGATAGAATGGATTTAAGTAAGATATTTCTAAAAGATGCCTGCCCTACTTCTATGGGAGGACAGGCTGTTATGGAAGGCGTCATGATGCGCGGAGAAAATCGCATGGCTATTGCGGTTCGTGTTCCCGATGGCAGAATACACATAAAGACGCAACCCTTAAGCAAACCCGGTTGGTGGGTTAAGACACCGATAGTTAGAGGTGTATTTGCCTTTGTTACGTCACTCACCTCAGGAATGAAGACGCTTCTTTATTCTGCAGATGTATTGGAAGCGTATGGCGCTTATGACGAAGAGGAAAGCGACTCATCCAACGGTGCAAAGGATGAGGATCAAGGCAGATTAGAAGCATGGCTAACGAAGAAATTCGGAGAACGAGCCGTGTGGAATTTGATGATTACATTCTCCGTTATTTTGGCCATAATTATGTCAGTGGGAATTTTTATTTTGCTTCCTACTGTTGTTGTAAGTTGGCTAAAACATTTTACGGAAAATGCTTTCCTGTTGAACCTGGCTGAAGGTGTTTTAAGAATACTGATTTTTATCATATATATTGGGGCTATCAGTCGACTGGAAGATATAAAAACCACCTTTCAGTATCATGGGGCGGAGCATAAGACCATACACTGCTTTGAAAACAATTTGGATTTGACCCCTGAGAATGCCCAGGAGTTTTATACATTGCACCCCAGATGCGGAACGAGTTTTTTGATGTTTGTTATGATAATCAGTCTGATTCTTTTCTCTTTGCTGGGCTGGCCCAATGTCTGGATAAGGCTGCTTTCGCGAATAATACTTATTCCCATAGTGGCAGGATTATCCTATGAAGTGCTTAAGTGGGCAGGAAGAAGTGATAATTTCCTGGTGAAAATACTTAGCCTTCCGGGATTGGCACTACAGAAGTTAACCACCAAGGAGCCAACCAAGGAACAATTGGAAGTAGCAATAGCATCCATAAAGGCGGTTTGCGTTTCCCAGGATGCCCCATACATAGAAGGCATATGTGACAAGGAAGCCCATCTCTTAGAGGAGAGACATATCGGCAGTGAGCCGGAGGAGAAGGCGGCATAGCATGAGTTTAACGGTAAAACAAATTACGGATATAGGAGCAAAGCAATTGGAAGCACAGGGAATCGCTGATGCCAGAAGGGATAGCGAGGCGCTGTATTGCTTCATGGTTGGAATACCCGAATCAAAGTTGTTTACCGAGTATCAATATACCCTGCAGGAGGTTCTGTGCGAAAAATACTTTGATCTAATAGACAGGAGAGCATCCGGGGAACCACTTCAGTATATAGTTGGTAATACTGAATTCATGGGACTTCCTTTTAAAGTAACCGGAGACGTCCTTATTCCAAGACAGGATACCGAGACATTGGTGGAAGATGCTTTAACTGTTATGGAATCCGGAACGCTAAGACGTGAGCCGGTAATTGAGCCAAAGAAGACTTGGGATGTATTGGATTTAGGCACGGGAAGTGGAGCCATTGGGATTTCTCTGGTTAAGTATGCTCCTGAAATCGGGGTTAAGATAAATATGACCATCAGCGATATTAGTAAAGATGCCCTTATTATTGCCAAAGAGAACGCTAAGATAAATGGTGTGGAAAAAAGCATCAAGGTGGTGGAAGGTGATTTGTTTGCTCCCTTTGGAGGAATACTGGGCACTAAGAAATTCGATATGATAATCAGCAATCCGCCATATATACCGAGGGATATTATAGGGACTCTTCAGAGAGAGGTTAAAGATCACGAGCCTTCTCTTGCCCTGGATGGTGGAGAAGATGGTTTGGACATATACAGAAGAATTGCGGAGTCGCTCCCCAATCATCTAAAAAAGGATGGAGTGGTAATGCTGGAAATCGGTCATGATCAAAGAGATGCTGTAGCAAGAATACTGGCAGATACGGATATGTTCTCGATCATTAGAGCTCACCAGGATTTAGCACACAGAGATCGAATCCTTTTCGCTGCCCGATAGGCAAAAAATACGAAGAGAGGAAATGCCAAGAAACCTTTACTTGAGACTCATTAAATGATATACTTGTTAAGCCTTTTGTCTGATTGATAACAGCAGTGGAAAATTTGCTTCCGTGGCTCAGTTGGCAGAGCAGTGCATTCGTAACGCACAGGTCGCCGGTTCGATCCCGGCCGGGAGCTCCACCAGTGGGGTAGTCTAGCCTTTTAGACTACCCCATTTTTTTAAACGGCAGTTCATCCCTTGCATTAACTAAGGAGGTATAAAGATGGCCTTTAAATCCGATATTGAAATTGCACAGGCATGCAAGATGAAGAAGATTACGGAAATTGCAAAGGAGGTAGGGGTAAAAGAAAAGTACCTTGAGCAATACGGTAATTACAAAGCAAAGATAGATTATGCCTTGTTAAAAGATAAGGCCAAAAAGAAGGACGGTAAGTTAATCCTGGTTACTGCTATTACACCAACTCCTGCAGGTGAGGGTAAGACTACCACCTCTGTAGGATTGGCAGATGGACTTCGCAGACTTGGAAAGAAGACAGTGGTTGCTCTTAGGGAACCCTCTCTTGGTCCTGTGTTTGGAGTTAAGGGAGGCGCAGCCGGTGGCGGCTATGCTCAAGTGGTACCCATGGAAGATATTAATCTTCACTTCACAGGTGACTTCCACGCAATTGGCGCAGCAAATAACCTTCTTGCAGCAATGCTGGACAACCATATTCAGCAGGGGAATAGCCTTGGAATTGATCCAAAGCAGATAACATGGAAGCGCGCCGTGGACATGAATGACAGACAACTGCGTCAGATTGTTGATGGACTTGGTGGAAAGGTACAAGGAGTTCCCAGGGAAGATGGTTTTGATATTACTGTAGCTTCAGAGGTGATGGCAGTACTTTGTCTTGCATCGGATATTACTGAATTGAAGAGTAGACTTGCCAGAATAATTGTAGGCTATACATATGAGGGTAAACCTGTTACGGCACATGACCTAAAAGCAGAGGGGGCAATGACTGCGCTTCTAAAGGATGCGCTGAAACCAAACCTTGTTCAAACCTTAGAGGGAACACCTGCCCTTATCCATGGTGGTCCCTTCGCCAATATTGCCCATGGCTGTAATTCGGTTACTGCAACAAAGATGGCTCTTAAGTTGGGAGATTACGTAGTTACGGAAGCAGGATTTGCTGCAGACTTGGGAGCAGAGAAATTCCTGGATATTAAGTGCAGGATGGCAGACCTGAAACCAAATGCCGTAGTAATTGTTGCAACAGTTCGCGCCCTTAAGTATCATGGCGGAGTTCCGAAAGATAAACTGAGTAAGGAAAACCTAAAGGCCCTGGAAGCCGGTATGCCAAACTTGTTGCAGCATGTAGGTAATATCAAAGACGTTTTTGGTTTGCCCTGTGTGGTGGCCATCAATGCCTTCCCCACCGATACCAAAAGGGAGCTTGCCTTAGTTGAAGAAAAATGTAAGGACTTAGGCGTCAGAGTTGCTCTTTCCCAGGTATGGGAAAAGGGTGGAAAAGGAGGCGTTGACTTGGCAGAGGAAGTGGTACGTCTATGTAGACAGCCTAATGATTTCAAATTCTCATATGACTTAGACAGCACTATAGAAGAAAAGATTCATGACATTGCTCATAAGGTTTACCACGCAAAACACGCTCTTCTTCTGCCGAATGCAAAGAAGCAGGCCAGGCAATTGGAGGAATTGGGGTTTGGGAATCTGCCCATATGCATGGCTAAAACGCAATACTCCTTCGCTGATGATCCAACTCTTCTGGGGGCACCTCAGGACTTTACGCTTAATGTTCGTAATCTAAAGGTGTCTGCAGGTGCCGGCTTCATAGTTGCGCTGACAGGAGATATAATGACTATGCCTGGACTTCCCAAGGTTCCGGCAGCAGAGAAGATAGATGTTGATGCCAATGGAAAGATTACGGGGTTATTCTAATATGTTTATAGATAAAACTGTACATGATTTTGTGAACTTAACCGCATCCAATGCTCCTACCCCGGGTGGTGGAGGTGTTAGTGCTTTGGTTGGAGCTCTTGGGATAGCCCTTGGCAATATGGTGGGTGAGCTCACAATAGGAAAGAAGAAATACGCTGATGTGGAAGATGATATAAAGAGGCTAATGCAGGAGGCGCAAGAACTAAAGGAGGAGTTTCTAAGATTGATTGATGCTGATGCGGAAGCTTTCGCACCCCTTGCTAAGGCCTATGGAATACCGAAGGATGATCCCGGTCGCGACGAAATAATGGAGGAAGCTCTAAAAACAGCAGCGTCTGTACCCATGGATATTGTGCACACCTGCGGAAAGGCGCTAAGGGTTATAGAAGAGTTTGCAGAAAAAGGATCAAAGATAGCTATTTCCGATGCTGGTTGTGCGGCTGCTCTATGTGGGGCTGCCATGCAAGCTTCGGCCCTTAATGTATATATTAATACACAATCAATGAAGGACAGGATTTTTGCTGAATCCATGAATTCGGAATTGGATAGGCTTTTAAATGAGTATGTCAATAAAGGGGATGTGATTTACAATAGAATTGCATCAAGCCTTAGATAATGCTTTTAATCAAGAAAGGAAGACCATGGCTGAATTGTTAAAAGGGGCTCCTGTTGCAGAGGCCCTTACGGAAAAAATGATAGCCGATGTGGAAGATTTGAGGACTAAGGGTATCGAGCCATGCCTTGCCATTCTTCGTGTGGGTGAAAGACCGGATGATATTTCATATGAGAAAAGCGCAATGAAGCGAGGAGAAAAGGTAGGGTTAAAGATTCAGAACGTAATACTTCCGGAAGATGTGACTCAGGATGCCTTTGATAAGGCATTAATAGGATTAAATGAGGATCCTATGGTTCATGGAATCTTGATGCTGAGACCTCTCCCAAAGCAGTTGGATAATGAGAAGGCGCGAAAAATACTTGCTCCAGAAAAGGACATTGATGGATGCACGGATGGATCTCTTGCGGGGGTATTTACAAATACTAAAACAGGATTTCCCCCATGTACGGCACAGGCTGCTATGGCGATTCTGCACCATTATGGCAAGGAAATTGAGGGTAAAAAAGTAGCCGTTATTGGAAGGTCTCTCGTAATAGGACGCCCGGTTGCAATGATGCTCATGCATGAAAATGCAACTGTAGTAAACTGCCATACCAAAACTATAGATGTTCCGTCGATTACAAAAGAGGCGGATATTCTGATTGCCGCATCGGGAGTGCTAAGGTCCGTTAATGCCGATTATGTAAAACCAAATCAGATTGTAATCGATGTAGGCATAAACTGGGACGAGGAAAAAAGGGGGATTGCAGGGGATGTGGATTTCGATTCCGTGGAACCTATAGTAAAAGCTATAACGCCGGTTCCCGGTGGAGTGGGAACCGTAACAACCTGCGTGTTAATATCTCACGTGATTGAGGCAGCAAAACGGGGTGCTGTATAAGCATCTGCTGTCATGAGAGGAGAGTTTTTAATGTCTGATTATTCATCAAAGGATAATTCAAAAACCTCTATGGAAGAAGTGGGCAAAGTGGGCAAGGCAAACAGTAAGGGGAAAAGGCGCATCATAGACACCAAAACCATTGTTGTTTTGGGTCTTCTTGTGGCCATGGAGATAATTCTAAATCGCTTTCTCTCCATTAACGCATGGAATATAAAAATAGGATTCAGCTTTGTGCCTATTGTACTTGCGGCGGTTCTTTTTGGTCCGATTCATGCTGCGGTGGTAGGTGGCCTGGGGGATTTGCTTGGTGCAATGCTATTTCCTATAGGTGCATATTTTCCGGGCTTTACCCTAACTGCAGTTTTAATGGGATTGATTTGGGGATTCTTCTTACATAAGGCACAAACAATTCCAAGGATACTTGCTGCAGTGGGTATCAATCAGTTTATTCTGGGGCTGGTTGTCAATACCTTCTGGATTTCTGTTTTGTATGGATCACCCTATGGACCTTTATTTTTAACAAGAATCGTTCAGGCGGTGATTTTGACCATTGTTCAGAGCATTGTAGTTTACGCTATTGGAAAAGCTGCACCCAGGCTTTCCAAGTATTTGATGGTGTAAAAATAGGAGAATATAGAATAGCATGAAAAATAAAATGACTCCCGAAGAAGCCATATCATATATAGAGAATTATGGGTGGAGTACAACTCGTCTAGGCCTTGATAGAACCAAGGCGCTTTTTGATGCACTGGGAAATCCAGAAAAGGAATTGAAATTTATTCATGTAGCCGGAAGCAATGGGAAGGGAAGCACTTGCAGTATGCTTGCGGAGATATTGAAAAATGCTGGTTACAAAACAGGTCTATATATATCTCCATACATAGAAGTTTTTAATGAGAGGATTCAGATTAATGGAGAATATATTCCCAGGGATAGACTTGCCGAAATAACTGAGAGAGTAAAAAAACATGCAGACTTAATGGAGGATCATCCCAGTCAGTTTGAATTGGTTACTGCAATTGCAATCCAGTATTACTACGAGGAAAGATGTGACGTAGTTGTGCTGGAGGTAGGTATGGGAGGAGCACTTGATAGCACCAATGCAATAGATTCACCGGAAGTTGCAGTAATAACCAATATTGGACTTGAGCATACGGAATACCTGGGAGATACCCTTGAAGAAATAGCGAAGACAAAGGGGGGTATCATTAAACAGGGATGCAGCTGTGTTTGTTATGACAGCGCACCGGAGGTTATAAATACGATAAAAAGAATATGCCTGGATAAAAACGTGCCGCTGACAATAGTTGATTTCTCCAGGATTACACCTATTTCTTCAAACCTGGATGGTCAAAGGTTTGCCTATATGAGCAATCAAGGGGATGACTGTGATTGCTATAGTGAGACTTACAATCTAACGCTCCTGGGCTTGCATCAGTTGCATAACGCAGCAGTGGTGTTGAGCACAATTGATTCCTTAAGACAACGTGGATGGAATATACAGGGCGATGCCATAAGGAAAGGATTGTCGCAGGTTAAGTGGCCGGCAAGGTTCGAGGTCTTAAGCAAAGACCCCGTCTTTATTCTGGATGGTGGCCATAATCCGCAGTGTGCTGAGGCTTTGGTTGATAGCATTAAAGAATACCTTCCGAATCAGCAGATTGTTTTTCTGTTGGGAGTGCTGGCGGATAAGGATTATGGAAGCATAATAGAAATGATGATGCCCTATGGTAAGGAATTTGTTTGTGTGACGCCATTAAGCGACAGAGCGCTTTCCGGAGATAAGCTTGCAGAATATATCCGGGAGAGGGGTGGAAAGGCAATAGCAGTTGATAACATTTCAAAAGGCATTATAACTGCCCAAAAGATAGCAAAAGATGGGGACTTCGCAGTAATTGCCTTTGGATCCCTTTATCTTGCGGGAGCGGTAAGGGGAGAGTTTAAGGCCGCCCTGCAGAATAATAAAAGGCAGGCATTATGATCTAAAGAGGTAATTGTGGGTTTTTTGTGATATAATACCTACAAAGGAGATTAGGATTATGAGTGAATTACTTAGCGATAAGCTTAGGAAGCGTCGTGCTCAGGACTCTACCGGTGAAGGTGTGGATGAGCAGAAATACGACTTCCCTGTTTTGGATTGGGATATTAAAGAAAAGCCTCCCCTCCAGGACAGACCACAGCAAAGCAGTTATCCATCCTTTGAATGGAATAGTTGGGATGACTGGAAAAAGAGCCCTTCGGAAAACAGGATTGAATCTGAACCTGAACGACTTGATAATATTCCACCAAAAGAGAAATTAGAAACCAAACAGCAGACCAAAATCGATGGCAAGGAGTTACTTGCTCTATTTGTGTCCTTTGCAAAAGTAGGTGTTATGACATTTGGTGGTGGATATGCCATGCTCCCCATACTTGAAAGAGAAATTGTGGAGAAGAGAAAGTGGGCGTCAGAGGAAGAACTGGCCGATTACTTTGCCATAGGGCAATGCACTCCGGGAATAATAGCGGTAAACACTGCAACATTTATCGGCCGTAAAAGAGGCGGCGTCTTGGGAGGCATATTATCTACATTGGGTATGATATTCCCATCTCTAATAATTATCTCAATCATAGCAGGATTAATTCAAAACTTTGCTGATTTACCCTGGGTTGCCCATGCTTTTGCAGGAATAAGGGTAGCGGTTTGCGTCCTTATTTTTAATTCCGTACTAAAACTCTTCCAGAAGGCGGTAATAGATGTACCGACGGCAGCAATATTTGTGGCAGTTTTGCTGGCTGCCTCGCTGCTAAAGATCTCGCCGGCTATCTTTGTTGTACTTGCGGCGCTTTGCGGTATAGCCGTACAGGTAATAGCAAAGTATCCTAGGGTAGGAAGAAGAGCGGTAAAATCAGACTATGATACGTATAAGGAAGAAATCAAAACTCAGAAAAAACCCGACAATAAGGGTAAGGATCCAAGCGTTAAATACAGGGTTCCAAAACGTAAGAAAAAAGATAACTCTTTAGAAAGAAATACAATCATAGGAGACATTTTTTCAAATAATGAATCGGGCAATGAATCAAAGGAGCAAGGAGGTGAAGAGGCATGATATTACTAAGACTATTTTGGGAATTCTTTAAAACAGGTCTCTTCGCCGTAGGAGGAGGAATGGCCACACTGCCTTTTCTATACGATATTTCGGATAGAACCGGGTGGTTTACACATCAGCAACTGGCAGACATGGTTGCCGTATCGGAATCCACCCCGGGGCCAATAGGTGTGAACATGGCCACCTATGTGGGCTTTGTTACTGCAGGAGTGCCTGGGGCTATTGTTTCTACATTGGGATTGGTTTGTCCCAGCATAATCATTATTCTTTTGGTCTATATGTTCCTAAAGGCCTTTAGAAACAATAAATATGTGAACGCTGCTTTCTATGGGATTAGGCCGGCATCTGCTGCGCTCATTGCAGCTGCGGGACTTATTCTTGTTCGCATAACATTCCTTACAAATGCTGTTGCTATCGAAGGGGGAACCCCATCCTTTGGAATGCAGTGGAAGGCACTTGCCCTGGCTGTGGTAATACTTGCCGGAACCCATTTAATCAAAAAAATAAAAAACCTTCATCCCATACTGTGGATTGCCCTTTCCGCTATAGTAGGTATTGTGTTTAAGTTTTAAAACCAAAGTTTGGATTAAATAAAAATCAACACTCACCGGTATTGACATTTCCTGCCCTAGTGATAAAATGATAACGGTTATTAGTTTTACATTTTAAGTAGTGGGTATTTATAATGTAAAATGATGAAATAGGAGAGGTGAGGGCTATGAAATATTCCAAACAGAGAAGTGTGGTTTTGGAAATAATGAAAAACACCTACGACCACCCAACCGCGGAAGAGGTTTATGAAGAAGCGCAAAAGATTTACCCGGGAATAGGTATCGCGACAGTATACAGAAACCTTAATCAGCTGGCTGAAGTTGGTGAGATAAAACGAATTTCCCTTGGAAATGGCAACGATAGATATGATGGACATTTGGAGGAACACTATCACATGGTTTGCAGAGAGTGTGGTGAACTTCAGGACTTACGTCCATCTTTAGAGAAAATGGATTTATTGAAAAAACTCGCCGCTGAGGCATTTGACCTTAAACTGGGAAATAAGGCAACACTGAATACTACAATTATGGAAGGTGTTTGCGACAAATGCCGAAGAGGGAAAAAAGCTGTTTAAGAAAAGCGGGCATAAAAACGATATATTATGATGTATTAAAATAATAAATAATGAAATTGGAGGAAGAACTATGGCAACAGCAAAGAAAACCGCTGCAAAAACAACTACTGCAAAGAAGCCTGCAGCAAAGAAACCGGCAGTAAAGAAGGTTAAAGAAAGAAAGGCTACTATCGAAAATCTTAAGGGAACCAAGACCTATGATAATTTGATGGCAGCATTTGCAGGAGAGTCACAGGCTCGCAACAAGTACACTTATTATGCTTCCAAGGCAAAGAAAGAAGGCTTCGTACAGATCAGCAAAATCTTCGAAGAAACTGCAGCAAATGAAATGGAGCATGCAAAACTGTGGTTTAAGGCAGCCCATGGTATTAATTCAACATTCGAAAACCTTATCGATGCAGCAGAGGGTGAAAACTACGAATGGACAGATATGTACAAAGAAATGGCTAAGACTGCCCGCGAAGAAGGTTTCATAGAAATCGCTCGTCAGATGGAAGGCGTAGCAAGAATCGAAGCTGAGCATGAAAAGAGATATCTTGCATTGGCACAGAACGTTAAATCCCAAAAAGTATTTAAGAAGGCAGAGAAGGTTCTCTGGCAGTGCAGCAATTGTGGATTCCAGGTAATCGCAAAGAATGCACCGACAGAATGCCCGGTATGCCACCACCCGCAGGCATATTTCCAGGTAAAGGCTGAGAATTATTAATGATATCTAACCACGGAATATAGGCCAAAAGAATTTACTAGGCTTATAGGACAAAACGTGTTGGTAAAAACCGCTGTATGCATTGAATAATCAATTCGTACAGCGGTTATATCTTTTTTGAAAAAATTGCTAGGCTGAGCCTTGCCTACGGCTCTTCTTATCTCTTATCTGATCTAATTCAAACCAAAAAACACTACCTTTTCCGATTTTGCTGCTGACGCCATACTTTGCTTTATGGAGGGTGAGTATCTCTTTAACAATGGATAGTCCCAACCCGCTTCCTTCGGTGGGTCTCACGTGGTGAGTGCTTGACTTGTAATATCTTTCCCAAACATGGTTTATTTCATCGGGGGCAATTCCCTGGCCGTGATCAATTACCTCGCAACGAATACGCTTTCCGTATTTTTTTACATTAACAATGATGATTTTGTCGTTTCCGCAATATTTAACCGCATTGTTAACCAGATTGGAAACAACCTGCTTTATTCTTGTCTCATCTGCATTTACCATCATGACTCCGGGGTTAGTATATTGTATGTGATAGCCTTCCTGCTCTCCCAGAATATCATATGAATCCAGAATAGATTCAACACAGGCGGCCAAATCAAAATCTGTTTTCTCCAGTTCGATTTTTCTTCTCTGCATTCTGGACATGGTTAACATATCATTAACCAATACGTTTAACCTATCCGCCTCCTCGATAATAACGCCAAGGTGCTGTTCTCTTTTAGCCGGGCTATCCCCGGATAAGTCTCTGATCATTTCCGCATAAGACTTAATCATGGTTAGAGGTGTTTTTAAATCGTGGCTCACATTTGCTATCAAATCCTTCTGATACATATCTGTCTTCTCCAGTTCCCTGGATGCATCAGTAAGGGTGGCGGCCAGTTCCCGGATTTCCGTATAGGGACCACCGTTAAACTGTACGCCGTAGTTGCCCTGACCCATTTCAGCGGCAGATTTGGTTATGGCATTAATGGGTTTACTTATATGGGTGGCCAAATAAAGAGCTGTAACAAAGGCTAACAGTAGGGCGATAATTGTAATATAAAGAAGCTGCCTGCGTAAAATATGAACAGTGGATTGAACCGGGAGAAGAGGCGAGAAAATGTATAGAAGAATGCTATTTGCCATATTCTCCGAATCGCTTCCGTCATCCGCTTTATGTAGATAACAAGCATAGGATAAAACCTTGGCACCCTTGGATCCGGGGGTTACCTCCGAATATGCAGAAAAGGCATTTTGCTGTAATTTATATCTTAAGGTGGATGTTTCCGTCATATACATGAGGGTCTGGGATGGACCTGTATAGTAAGGATTAAACAAGACTATGCCATCGCCGGTTTCGACTCGAATATATAAGTCTGTTCCTTCGACAGTATCCGTAAGGAGTTCTATGAATTCATCGGGATCGTTATCGGAACGGAACTCCTGAATAATATCTTTGGCTATTCGCTCCGTTTCTTTTAGCTTCATATCCTCGTAGAAGGCGCCAAGAAAATAGGTCTGAAGCAACCATACCAGTCCAAGGATAACAATGGCGAACAGAATGAAATAGCCCCAAACCCTAAATCGTATACTCTTTAAATCAAAGCGAGATGGTTTCTCCAAAGAGTCCTCCTACTCCTCAAACTCAAATTTGTAGCCAACGCCTCTCAGCGTAACGATGTAATCTCTGTATGGACCAAGGTTATTTCTTAGATTCTTGATGTGGGTATCAATGGTTCTGTCATCTCCGAAGAAATCATAGCCCCAAATATCGGAAAGCAGTTTATCCCTTGATAGAGCAATATTCTTATTCTTTATCAAATAGAATAAGAGCTCGTATTCCTTAGGTGTCAGTTCAACCCTTTCGCCATCTACCGACACGGTGCGGGCGGCAATATTAATAGACAATCCGCCAAAGTTCATCACATTGGCATCCTCCTTCTTTGAAGGATGTCTTCTCTCAATTATTACGTTAGCCCTTGCCATGAGTTCTTTTGGGCTAAAGGGTTTTACCACATAATCGTCAATTCCCAGTTCAAAACCGAATAACTTGTCGTATTCTTCACCCCTGGCGGAGAGCATGATGATGGGCACATCCTGTATCTTTTTAATTTCCTTGCATGCTGAGAAGCCATCCAGTTTTGGCATCATAATATCCAGGATGATTAGGTCATATTCATTTAGTTTGCATAGGCCAACGGCACTCATGCCATCTTCTGCTTCTGTGACTTCATAGCCATTGAACTCAGCGTACTCTCTTATAACTTCTCTGATTTTAGGTTCGTCGTCAACAACCAACAACTTATACATGGCAATCCTCCTTAAATAAAACTAAATGGGTTTTGGCCCAACTAGTATATGGTATGTATGATACATCATACAGGTGTTGTTTTAATGTTTTTATCCTCATTATATTATCACATTTGTAATTTCCATAAAAGACAAACCGGGATTCCGGCTGGAATCCTTGACGATGCAGATTGTTTTCTATATACTTTACTTTGAAATCTTGTGCGCATTTTTGTGTGCAAAAAAAAGAAAGGAGGTGAAAATATGATTCAGCGAATTATTAGAATTATTGCCACTATTATAGGTGCAGCTTTAGGATATGGCATTTATCCCCTTATTAAGCTAATCCTAACTAAGGCCGGAGTTAATGTGGGTCAGTATTTGTCGACCACTCAAGAAATTATTCTATCTATTATTTTAGGAATTATTTTTGCAATTATGTTTTTCAGCATTACTCCATTGATTCAGAAGCAGGGACGTAAGGTGGCAGAAGGGATTGGCGATGATCTTCAAGGCGTTTCCGGTAACGATATTTTAGCGGCTACAATAGGTTTGGTTTTAGGGCTTGTTATCGCATTCCTGCTATCTCAAATCTATTCGATTATACCAAACCCGATTATCTACGGAATTGCAACAGTGATAACCTATATACTATTAGGCTATCTGGGAGCTGTGGTGGCCACGAAAAAGGGAAAGGAAATCGTTTCTCAGATTTTTGTTCGTCAGAGAGAACTTGCTGAAGGTCAGCAAAGTACATCAAGGTTTTCTGTAGGAGGAAGCAGAAAAAAGAATGTCAACCAAAGCCCAAAGATTTTGGATACCAGCGTAATCATCGATGGACGAATTGCGGAAATACTAAAGACCGGATTTTTAGAGGGTTCCATCGTTATACCGGAATTTGTCTTGGTGGAATTAAGACATATAGCGGATTCTGCAGATGCGCTTAAGCGTGCCCGTGGAAGAAGAGGCTTGGATATTCTAAATAAAATTCAAAAGGATTATGGAATTGAAATCTATAATACTGAAAGCGAAAAAGCGCTAAAGGATATCCCTGAAGTTGACGTAAAGCTGCTAAAACTTGCTCAGATTATGAACGGCAAGGTTGTAACAAATGATTTCAATCTAAACAAGGTGGCAACCATAAACGGTGTGGAAGTTCTGAATATTAATGAGTTGGCCAATACACTAAAGCCAATCGTTATTCCGGGAGAGAAGATGAAGGTTACTCCGGTTAAAGAAGGTAAGGACGCTCATCAATCGATTGCCTATTTGGATGACGGAACTATGGTTGTAGTAGAAGACGGTAGAAAAGAGATTGGCAATGAGACGGAGATTACTGTAACCAGTGTACTTCAGACTGCTGCAGGGCGTATGATATTCGGAAGAATAAAGCCGTGATGAAGCGTAATGCCGTGATTTAGGTATGGAGAAAAACATGGACCAAAAGGAGAGAGCAGAAGCCCTTCGTATAGGAACAGGTTTCGATGTTCATAAGTTTAAAGAAGGAAGACTGTTGATTCTGGGTGGAGTTACGATTCCCTATGAATATGGCCTGGATGGACATTCGGATGCGGATGTTTTAACACATGCCATTATGGATGCAATCCTAGGTGCCGCATCTCTACCGGACATAGGACGGCTTTTCCCTGATGATTATGATGAATACGAAGGTATATCCAGTCTCCTCCTTTTGGAGAGAGTAATGGACATTATTGAAAAAGAGGGTTGGGCAGTTGTGAATGTTGATTCTACAATAATTTGTCAAGCCCCTAAGCTTATGAGCTTCATTGATGATATGAAGGATAATCTGTCAAAGGCAATGGCTGTAGAGCCATCCCAAGTGGGCGTTAAGGCAACAACAACGGAGCGCCTGGGGTTCACCGGAAGAGGCGAGGGCATTGCTGCAGAGGCAGTTGCATTGCTTAGGAAAATGTAAACAATTATAAAACAATAATTATGATAATAACGAAATGATGAAAATCAGGAAATGGAGAAATGAAAATGCGACTTTCTAAAATGCATTTAAAAACACTTAGAGAGGCTCCTACGGAAGCGGAGATTCCAAGTCATATTCTGCTTCTTAGGTCAGGAATGATTAGAAAGCTGGCCAGCGGGATATATGGCTTCATGCCCCTGGGCTGGAGAAGCCTCAGGAAAATAGAAGGGATTATCCGTGAAGAAATGGATAATACCGGCGCGCAGGAAATATTGATGTCCGCCATACAGCCATCGGAGCTTTGGGAAGAATCAGGACGTTGGTATGCATATGGACCGGAACTATGGCGAATCAAAGATAGGGGTGGGAGAGACTTTTGTTTGGGACCAACCCATGAAGAAATATTCACGGATATAGTTAGAAATGATGTTTCATCATATCGTCAGCTTCCCACAACCCTCTATCAGATTCAAACAAAGTATAGAGACGAGGCTCGCCCACGTTTTGGTCTCATGAGAAGTCGTGAATTCATTATGAAGGATGCGTACTCCTTTGATAAGGACAGAGAAGGTTTGGATGCCAGCTACGACAGCATGTACGATGCCTATAGCAAAATCTTCACCCGCTGCGGCTTAACCTTTAGGCCGGTTGAAGCAGACACCGGTGCAATAGGAGGCAAGGGGTCCCATGAATTCACTGCCCTTTCGGAAATAGGTGAAAGTGAAATCGCATACTGCGAAAGCTGTGATATGGCGGCTACCGTAGAGAGGGCAGAATGTATTGATGACGCACCCACACCGGAAAGCGTGGAAATGCTTCCTCTGGAAGAAGTGCATACTCCTGGAACTAAGACAATTGAAGATGTTGCAAACTTCCTGAAGCTGGAGAAGAGTCAAACAATCAAAGCGATTCTCTTGGAAAAATACGACGAAGAAGGAAATGTGGCGGATTATGTAGCTTGCTTCCTGAGAGGGGATAGGGATCTTAATATGACCAAGCTGGTAAATGCACTGGATATTCCTGAGCATGCCATTGCCTTTGCAGACGAAGAAAAGATGGGAAGCAAGACAGGAGCTGTCGGTGGATTCACCGGTCCAACCAAACTGCATGATTGCATTATCGTTGTTGACAGTGAATTGGTTGGACAGAAGAATCTATGTGCCGGAGCGTGTAAAGAGGATCATCACATTTTAAATGTGAATTACAACAGGGACTATAAGGGTGATATTGTAGCGGATATAAAGACCCTGAAGGAGGGGGATAAATGCCCGGTTTGCGGTGCGGCTATAAAGCATACAAGAGGTATTGAGGTTGGTCAGATATTCAAACTTGGAACCAAGTACTCTGAATCAATGGGAGCAATATATAAGGACGATAAGCAGGAAGACCATCCTATAGTAATGGGCTGTTATGGAATCGGAGTAACCAGAACATTGGCGGCGATTGTTGAACAACATCACGATGATAAAGGCATCATTTGGCCCATTTCGGTAGCGCCTTATCATGTAATAGTTACCTTGGTTAAGCCTGATGATGAAATTCAAAAGGAACTGGCGGAAAGAATATACGGTGAGCTTCAGGCAGCTGGGGTGGAGGTTCTGCTAGACGATAGAGACGAAAGACCGGGAGTAAAGTTTAATGATGCTGACCTGCTGGGAATTCCTCTTCGAATCACAGTTGGAAAGATGGCCTCGGAAGGAATCGTTGAATATAAACTTCGAAGCGAAGCGGATAAATCCGAATTGAGTGTGGATGAGGCGATTAAATCCGCAGTAGAACTTGTAAAGGCATAAGCTCATAGTTTGAATATTATTAATAATATAATCAGGTAGGATCTCATTAAAACAAAAGAAAGAATTAAAGAATTGAGGATAAGAAAGCGAAAACATAGATGAAAATTTACAATACCTTAACCAGAAGAAAAGAAGAATTCCGTCCTATTGAGGATGGAAAGGTTAAAATTTATGTCTGCGGTCCGACAGTATATAACTACATTCATATCGGAAATGCTAGACCTATGGTGGTCTTTGATACACTGAGAAGATACATGAAATTCCGTGGATTTGAAGTGAAATATGTACAGAACTTTACGGACGTGGACGATAAGATTATTAACAGAGCTAGGGAGGAAGGAAAGACAGCTCCGGAAATTTCAGAAACATACATCAAGGAATACCTGGATGATGCTGATGCACTTGGAGTGGAAAGGGCTGACGTTCATCCTAAGGTTTCTGAACATATTTCGGAAATCGAATCCTTCGTATCCACTTTGATAAAGAAGGGCTATGCCTATGAGGCAGATGGGGATGTTTATTTTTCCACCAGAAAGTTTCCGGAATACGGCAAACTCTCCGGTCAGAACATAGATGATCTGGAGTCCGGAGCCCGAATTGCCATTGGTGAAGTGAAGGAGGATCCCCTTGACTTTGCTCTTTGGAAGGCAAGAAAGATGGAGGATGAAATTGCATGGGATTCCGATTGGGGCCTGGGCCGTCCCGGTTGGCATATAGAGTGTTCCGCCATGGCGAAAAGGCATTTGGGAAATACTATAGACATTCATGCAGGGGGAGAGGATTTACAATTCCCTCATCATGAGAATGAGATTGCGCAGTCTGAATGCTGTAATGGAGTGCCCTTTGCTAACTACTGGATGCACAATGGCTTCATTACCATAGATAAGGAAAAGATGTCCAAGTCTAAAGGAAATTTCTTTACGGTTAGGGATATTCGCAAGGATTATACTGGCGATGAGATTCGCTTTTTCCTCTTGACCGGGCATTATCGCGGACCTATAGACTTCAGTAGGGATCATATGGATCAGGCCAGAGCAAGTCTGGATAGAATAGCTAATTCCGTGAGGGATATCAAATTCATGATAGAGAGTGGTGGAGACGGAGCCATGACATCTCATGAGGAAAACACGCTTTCCGAATTAAATGAATTTAGAGAGAAGTTTATTCAGGCTATGGATGACGATCTTAATACTGCGGATGCCATTAGTGCGATTTTTGAAATGGTTACCGTAATCAATACAGAACTTCGAGGTGGAGCATCAATGGCTTTCTCTAAAGAGGCATTGGCAAAGCTAAAAGAATTGACGGATGTGCTTGGACTATTGAAGGATCAGGAAAAGGACAATGAACTTGGTGCGGATATAGAGGCCTTGGTAGCCGAACGACAAGAGGCAAGGGCTAACAAGGATTTTGCTCGTGCTGATGAAATTAGAGACCAGTTAAAGGCCATGGGGATAACGTTGAAAGACACACCTCAGGGGGTGCAAATAATAAAAGAATAATAGAATAGAAATGAGCGAAAAAATAGAACCATATAGAATGAACACCTCTGCCCTTGCCTTTTTGGGTGATGCTGTTTATGAACTATATATCCGAGATCTCCTTGTTAATTCAGGGATGACTAATCCCGACGCAATGCACCGGGCCTGTACTAAATATGTCAGAGCGGAGAGCCAAGCTCTTGCCCTTAAGGCCATGATGAGGGAAGCATCTACAGAGGCGGGGGATACGGAGACATTTCTGACAGACGAGGAAATAGCCCTGGTTAAGAGGGCCAGAAACCACAAGACACCAAACAGGAGCAGAAGTGCAGATCCGGTGGAATATAAACTTGCCACCGCCTTTGAGGCTTTAGTTGGTTATTATTATCTGGTTAATAATAGTGAGCGTTTGGGGGAAATAATGCATATGGCAGCAAGGATTATTGCCTCCGAAAACCATGAAGGCTAGAGGATGGAAATCGAATCTGGCAGAGAATCAAATAGTATAGAATTAAATGGTAGAGAATTATGAGAATGATTTTGGCCGCCGATGAAAACTGGGGTATCGGAAAAGATGGCGATCTCCTTTGTCATCTTCCGGAGGATTTAAAATACTTCAAGGAAAAAACCATGGGTAAAACCTTGATTATGGGGAGGGTTACCCTGGAAAGTCTGCCTGGAAAGAAGGGCCTTCCCGGTAGAAGGAATATTGTCCTCACCAGGGATCCGGATTATGTGGCAGAAAATGCTGAGACCGTAGATTCGGAAGAGGAACTCTGGTCCACTCTTACGGGAGTAAGACAGGAGGATATCATGGTAATCGGTGGTGAGCAAATCTATAAAGCCCTACTTCCTTTTTGTGACCTGTGCTATGTTACAAAGATTTATCATGATTTTGATGCAGATAGATTCTTTGTTAACCTGGATGAAGAGGATGGTTTTTCAAAACGTCAATTAAGTGATGTATGCATCGATGAAGAAAGTGGCATCAAATATCAGTTTTTTGAGTATATAAGGGAATAAGTATTGTGAAAACTGTAAAGAAGACTACAAAGAGGGCGTCAAATAGGACTGCAAACAAGGCTATTAATAAGACTACAAACAAGACTATAAAGAAGCCTACAAAAAGGACTGGGAGTAAAAATGCCGAGGTGAAAAAAGCCAGGGGAAACTATGCCAAAGGATATGTGAAGGAACCTATCAGAAGTGATGTGCTCTATGGAAGAAATCCTGTTATGGAAGCCCTCAAATCCGGGAAGCAAATTGAGAAAATCATGCTTCAGGAGGGAGCCAGAAATTCCTGCGGCAAAATTCTTTCTTTGGCCAGGGACAAGGGTGTCAGGGTAGACTTTACCAACAAACTTCTTTTGGATAAGATGACAGGTGACGAGGCTCATCAAGGGATTATTTGTATTGTCTCTCAATATGAATATGCGGAATTGGACGAGGTTTTAGAATCAATTCGTGATAGAAAGGTAGGGGGTAAAGGATCTGTCCTGGTGCTACTTGATGAAATAGAGGATCCCCATAATCTTGGTGCAATAATGAGAACGGCAGAATGCTCCGGTGCAGATGCAGTTATTATTCCCCAGAGGAGAAGTGTTGGTTTAACGGAAACCGTTGCAAAGACCTCTGCTGGAGCAATCGAATACATGCCCTGTGTACGAGTTGGAAATATGGCGAATACCATTGATTTGTTAAAGGAAAAAGGGTATTGGATTTGCGGCGCCGACATGGATGGAGAATCTCTCTGGTCTTCTAAACTTACCGGAAATATTGCAATAGTAATCGGAAACGAGGGCAAGGGTATTTCCCGATTGGTCAGGGAAAAATGTGACTATATTGTCTCCGTACCTATGGTGGGCAGGATTCAATCCCTTAATGCATCCAATGCTGCGGCAGTCCTTCTATATGAAGCCCTTAGGCAAAATCAATGACGTTTGGGTGATATCAGGTATTGCATTATTATTCATTATTAATCGAGGTATAACAGTATATTGAATGACCCTATAAATGAAAGTAAGCTAAATATATTAACCGATGAAGAGATAGTTCGTATGGCGGGAGAGGGTAGCTCTACTGCATACGAATATCTTTTGCTTAAATATAAATATCTGGTTAAAAGCATTTCCCGTAAATACTATATAGTTGGTGCCGATGCAGAGGATGTTATACAGGAAGGCACTATTGGTCTTTTTAAGGCCATAAGGGATTACGATATAGACGCAGGGGGCTCCTTTAAATCCTTTGCAAGTCTATGCATTGAACGGCAGATTCAAACAGCTGTCAATGGTGCCAACAGAGAGAAACATAGAATACTAAACGAATCGATACCCCTTCTCCTGGAAGAGGGCATTTGGGATGAGAGTGAGGATGGTTCCTTTTTCTCCTTTGAAAACATCCCTGCGGATTTATCCAGTGATCCCGAAGGATTGGCGCTCATGCGAGAAACCCTTCAATATGCCATCATCAAGGCGAAAAAACGACTGACAGCATTGGAAGTCAAGGTGTTTGAAGGTATGCTAAGGGGTGAATCATATAGGGATATGGCTGACTCTTTAGGGCTTTCATCAAAGACCGTAGATAACGCAATTCAAAGAGTGAAAAAGAAGATACAAATCTAATTTGAAATCAAAACTGAATTGTTGACTTTCATTTGAAAAAATAGTAGGATAGATAAGGTATCGTTTTCGATACTTATGGTAAGTACAAGCTGTTGTAGCTCAGTAGGTAGAGCACTTCCTTGGTAAGGAAGAGGTTCGGCAGTTCGATCCTGCTCAACAGCTCCAATTTTTTTGAAGCGGGGCGGAGAAGGGAGAATCAAAAGGATTCCCTTCGGTTACCGCCCTTGGTAACCGCCCTTTGAAGTCACGTTTAGGAGGAAGAAAAAATGGCAAAGCAAAAATTCGAAAGAAATAAGCCACATATCAACATCGGAACAATCGGCCACGTAGACCATGCTAAAACAACTCTGACAGCAGCAATCACAAGTGTACTGCATCAGAGATATAACCTGGGTGAAGACGTAGCATTCGATCAGATCGATAAGGCTCCGGAAGAAAAGGAAAGAGGAATCACAATTTCCACAGCACACGTAGAATATGAAACACCGAACAGACACTACGCACACGTAGACTGCCCGGGCCACGCTGACTATGTAAAGAACATGATTACAGGAGCAGCTCAGATG
>CACXFN010000062.1 GCA_902766915.1 uncultured Eubacteriales bacterium | reverse complement strand
CCTATCTCTATTTCTTTCATTTCTTTCTTTGTCTATATTTCTTTCTTTGTCTCCATTTCCATCTTTATATGGATCCATGGCTGATTCCATAGAAGGAATTACTCCTATCGGATCACCTGCCACCTCAGCCAGCCGCTCTATGCAGCCTTTGATGCGAGGAATATTATTATTCTGAGATATTATAAATGAGACTATGGTCTCCCAGAGGTCCTGCTTTAGAATGCGAATCCCTTGACCGGCCTTAATTGCCTTTTTCATTACTTCGTCACCACGGGAGAGTTTTCGTTTTATTGCACCGTAGTCCCGACCCAGGTCAAGGTAGTTAAACCAATAATCCCGAAGAGCGTTTTCCGCATCAAGGTGGTTATTTTGGGATGCTGTATATTTTGATGCCGTATAATCGGTTATAATTACTTGTCCCCCTCCACCAGTAGAACCGTCACCTTTGCCCTCACCTGAATCAGGTGCATAGAGAACATTCGCCAAGCGACTTCCACCAATACCAGTCCAACTTCCACCCTCCACGGCACGCCATCTGAAGCACTGACCGCAATCAAAAATGTGTTCGCTATTAAAATCCTTTATATTTTCAAAAATGATTCTCTTCATCAGTGTATTTGCTATACTAAACTTCTAATCTCTATGTCCGTTGATACCACATTGAATGCGGTCATGTTTTCTACAGCCTCTACCAACTTTCTTTGGAATTCGGTGGCCGTCTCCCACACTTTTACATCCCTATCTATATCCACAGCAACAATCATCTTTAGGTTTTCGGGTTCTGTGTTTTCATAAACGCTTATTACCCCATGGATTCCCGGCACATCTCTACCAACGCATTTGGCTATATCCTTTATAACCTTTTCATTAATAATGAAATCCCCCAAATAACTGTAGGTAGGGCGAACTACGGTTTTAGCAGTTTCGTCATGCCCCCTTCTCAGGAGTGCACTGGGTTTTTTGATTGCTTCCTGAGCCTTATCCGCCATATTCTTGGCACTACGCATTAGCATCTCAGGATTCATAAAATACCCGGCAAAGTCTCTCTTTAGCTGAACAGTCGGAACCGGAATAACATGCTTGCCCTGTTGTTCGCGTGACTTCTCCGCTTTTTTTCTCTCTTCCTCAGTACTGATATCATCAATATAGAAACGCTCCTCCACGGGGGGCAATCCCAGAGTCTCCGCAATAATATCTGTCATTCTGTCGGAAGTCCCTATTATCAAGATGGATTCAGGATTTATTTCCTTTATCTTGGATGACACTGCAGCTGCTTGACCTCCATCTGTAAAAAGCGCAACCTTCACGGCCCCGATTCTGGTTTTCTGTCGCTTTGCAGAGATTCCCGCCACCACAACATCATCGTTTATCAACAATCCATCGTCAATAAGTGTATGAATTTCATGTTCAGCCATGAAGCCCGGAGCCTGATATGATTTCCCCGTTCCACTGGGTCCGGTTAGTGAATATATCTTCATAATTTCATCTCTATTTCTACTTGAAATATTCTATTATTGTTGTTATAATTACTTACGAAATATAGGTTATGTCTTAGTAAGGAGGAGAATGATATGGCATATGTAATTTCTGACGCTTGCATTAGCTGTGGCGCATGCGCAGCTGATTGTCCTGTAGGATGCATCTCCGAAGGCGATACACAGTATGTTATCGATGCAGGTCAGTGCATTGACTGTGGTTCTTGCTTAGAGAACTGCCCAGTGGATGCACCACACGCTGGCTAATTTAGCAAGCTTTATGAGGGATAGTTCCCCAAAAAAAGAACTTATATGATGACGGTTCTCAATGGAGAACCGTCATTTTTTTACAAATCTATTATTAATCTGTTTTCTTCCTGCCACCCTTCTTGGCGTCAGTTTTTTTGATATCATTCATACGGTAAGCCAGGGTATGAATACTGTCAGAAAGATGAACTACTTCTAATGCTACATGCTTGGGTACCTCTATATCCGTTCTGGCAAAACTCCAAATTCCCTTTACACCGGCAAAGCAAAGCTTATCTGCAACTTCCTGAGCATTTTCGCGATCAACGCAGATAATGCCAATATCTATTTTTTCCTTTTCCACGAATTCCACGATATCTTCATAGTCCATAATCTCAATACCTTCCAGCATAGTGCCGATGAGATTCTTATTTACCTCGAAAACACCGGATACCTTAAAGCCGCCCTTGATGGTGTTTGCATATTTAGTAATTGCCTGACCTAAATTTCCGGCACCCATGATTACCATGCGATATTCCTTATCCAAGCCAAGGATGGCATCTATTTCTTCCCTGAGGCTTTCTACACTATAGCCATATCCCTGTTGACCAAAGCCACCAAAATTATTTAAATCCTGCCTAATCTGAGAAGCTGTATAACCAATTAAATTGCTGAATTCCTTAGATGAAATTTTTTCTACTCCCTTTTTCTGCAGCTCCATTAAATAACGTCTATACCTGGGTAGGCGGTTAATAACCGCATTAGAGATTTTTGCATTCTTCATTTATTACACCTATCCTAACAACGCACTTTCACCATCTTCTGTCTGTGTTTCCACAAAAAAACATAGCCCGCCATAGGCGGGCCACAATCCTTACTCTGTCTGTTCTTCTACGTATTTTACTATATCGCCAACCGTCTGGAATTTCTCTGCCTCTTCATCCGGAATCTCTATATCGTATTCTTCTTCAATTGCCATAATTATTTCTACAGCATCCAGCGAATCAGCTTCTAAATCTTTCATCAGATTTGTTTCCAGCGCTACCATTGATTCATCTACACTAAGTTGTTCAACAATGATTTCCTTGATTTTTTCAAATATCATGCTTATCCTCCAAATCACCTTTGATAAAAGTCACAAATCATCTCTATCCCCTTTTACTTCTTTATGCCAAAGTTATTATAGAAAACTAATCATAGAAATGCAACTATTTTTTTCTTACGTTTTTCTTCACATGTTAATCACATTCCGCTAAGGTCATCCATTTGTCATAAACCTGATCAAGTTCATGTTTCCAATCACTTACCTCACTTGCCAAAGTCCTTAGTTTTTCATGGTCTGTGGCGTTTTCCGGAAGGCACATTTCAGCCTCATTTTTTTCAATCAAAGATTCCAGCTCTTCGATTTTATCCATTAATATGCTCTGTTCCCTCTCTTTTTTCCTCGCTGCTGCTTCTTCCTTCTTTTTAAGTTCACGCTCTTCTCTGGCAGATAATGCCGGTGTACCAGGGGTCTTTTCATTCCCATGGCCATCATCCCT
>CACXFN010000061.1 GCA_902766915.1 uncultured Eubacteriales bacterium | reverse complement strand
TATTTTCTGGAAATCTATAAATCACGGGAGTCCAGAACTATTGTGAAGGGGCCATCATTAACCAGGCTTACCTTCATATCGGCGCCAAATTCTCCAGTACTGATTCTGCTTTTCTGGTTTTGTCCGTCCAATGCTGCTCTGCATTCTTCAATTATGTAATTGTAGAGTTCTTCTGCCTGCTTTGGTTCACCTGCATCGATAAAACTTGGACGATTTCCTTTTTTACAATCGGCATAGAGGGTGAACTGAGAAATGAGGAGCATCTCACCATCAACTGCATTTAGATCCAAATTGGTTTTACCCTCTTCATCTTCGAAGATTCTCATATTCACCAGTTTCTTAATCATCTTTTCAGCAATGGCTTTATTATTTCTGGTGTAAAATTCATCAATATCTTCCTGAGAAATACCGATCAGAACCAGGAAGCCTTTCTGAATTTCACCTTTAGTATTACCCTCTATTTCCACCTTTGCGGATGTAACTCTCTGTATTACAAACCTCATTACTTTTCCTACTACCCTTTGATAATCCTTCTTATGTAGCCCGATTTTACCTGGCCATCTCTACCATTTTCCGCTTAGCTAAGATATATAATTCATCTGCATCCCATTCACCGGGACAATATGTACTGGAGTATTCCCGATGCTCACACAGAGGAATAATCTCACCATACCTTACCCAAATATCACAGATGAGTTCCAGCACCGTATTAACGTCACCGGCGGTTTTGGCAGGTCTACATTCTATTCCTATGGATCTGGTATTTTGAGAGAAATCTCCTGCATGCCAGGCAGTATCCCCTTCTCTTACCATCTGAGTTACAATGCCATTCTGGACAACATAATGGGCTGAAACCCCGCTATACCAAACGGAGAACCAATTTACAACCCCATTGAAGGTGATATAGTATTCACCCCAATGGTGAATCATTATGGTCTCAATTGGATTTCCCATTCTTCCAGAATCGTAATTCGGAGAATTACTGTAATAATAATCGTAGTTGGTTTCTATCTCAGTGGGCATCCTATAATCTGAGAGGAAATAGTATTCCTTGTCGTTTATTACTACAAATCCCTTTTTTAGTTTTCCGTCCTCCCCTGCTCCGTATTTAGCACCATCCACCTGGAATACCTGGTTTCTGGCAAGGGCTCCGCTTGGTAAAGCATAATATCTGTCTTCACCCACACTTACCCATTTGCTTGTAGATATAGTGCCGTCAGGATTAAAGTCTGCATACTCTTTATTGAGTTTAACAATCCCTGCCTTGGAAGTCAGCTTGGTTCCTGCAGGCACCTGGTTCGCTATATTTATCGCAATATTGTCGTCAATGAGGGCTTTTCCTCCCAATAAAACGTATTTGTACAAAGAGGCTTTTACCGCATAGTTTCTGGCGGTTGCCGGACTTTCATTATCCGCAAGGACCAATGGCATTCCCTTTTTTACCGCCAAGGGGCCACCTGCCAAGCCATCAGGAAAATTCATTCCCGATGCCATAACTATTCCGGATTTATCCTCCTTGGATTTCCCGGACTTATTTGATGTATTGTCAAATGCCTCCGCAACTGCCACAGATGTTTCATATCTATTACCACCTGCTATACGCTTTAGGGATCCATAGGATTGAACATCCCTTTCCACCGACTTTGATACTGCAGCTGTTCCCCCGATAATATAATAATCAAAAGATGTTTTCTCTAGGTATTTCTTCTGCGTATCAGTAAGCTCCTTCCCAACAAGAAGAATAGGTTTATCCGTTGCTGCTGCCGAAAGAGCATCCGG
This sequence comes from uncultured Eubacteriales bacterium, assembly GCA_902766915.1. GTDB lineage: Bacteria > Bacillota > Clostridia > Peptostreptococcales > Anaerovoracaceae > Eubacterium_B. Next base: position 1,928 of record CACXFN010000061.1, on the reverse strand, counting down.
ATAATTTAATCCGGAACACATTAAAAGATCATCGCTATAGGTTGCCGCCTTGGCTTCATTTAATATAGCAAGATTTGTTTCGTATCTGTCTTTACCCGCAACTCTTTTTACAATGAATTCCGGAAAACTTTTCTCCAATGTACTTGGAACTGCGGCAACTCCTCCCAGAATGAAAACCCTTCCGTTTCTAATCAGATTCTTTTTAATATATTCAACAATGATACTTTCCACCTCATTGGACTTAGAGGTAAGAATAATCGGAGCATTATTTCTGTTGGCCAAATATGCACCGGAAAGAGCATCCGGATAGGCCTCACCGCTGGCTATAACCACATTATTGAATCGATCCACCTTAAGCTCCGACTTTAGTTCGTCGGCTATTCTAAGGGAAGTCTCGTATCTGTTATCCCCTGCAATACGTTCAACAGTATTGGTCTCAGTTTTTCCTGTGGTAGGTAATGCAGTAGAAGTTTCTGTGGCAAGGGTTACGGAATGATAGGTTTTTTCCAAATAATCCTGAATGATAATCTCATCTTGAATCCCGCTCTCTTCTATCGCCTCTTCTTCTATCGCGTCATCTATCGCCTCTTCTTCTATCGCGTCATCTATCGCCTCTTCTTTAATCCCTTCATCTTCCGAATCATCCCCTTCGGGATCAATTATGGATTCATTAAGAGGATCTTCTTCCTCTTCAGGCACCTCTTCATCTGCTTCATTAGCTTCCAAATCAATGGTTGATTCCCCTATATCAATTGATTCTTCTGCGAATGAAATCCCGGTAGAAAGTGCTATAATAATCAACAATACAAATATTAAACTAATATCTCTAATCAATATGGATTTTTTCATTATTAATCTCTTTATATCTCTTATATTACTCTTATATTTCTCTTCTTCCCTCAAGCGCTCTTATCAAAGTCAAATTATCCGCATATTCTAAGTCACCGCCAATGGGTATTCCATTTGCTATTCTAGTGACCTTTATACCTGATGGTTTAATTAATCTGGCGATATACATCGCTGTGGCCTCCCCTTCAATTGTTGGGTTTGTCGCCACAATTAATTCCTGAACCGGGCTCCCTTGTAGGCGAACTACTAGGGATTTTAGATTAATATCATCCGGTCCAATACCCTGAATAGGTGAGATAGTGCCATGCAGGACATGGTATCTTCCGTTAAACTCCTTGGTTCTTTCCATCGCTAATACATCCTTGGGACTTTCCACCACACAAATTACCTCTTCACCGCGGCTTTCATCCCTGCAAATATCACAAGGATCCTGTTCCGTCAAGTTACCGCAGATGGAGCAGTATTTTATGGAATGCTTGGCCTGAAGAATTGAATCCGCCAGGGCCTCCGCCTCCCCATCAGAAAGGGATAAAACATGAAAAGCCAGCCGTTGAGCCAGCTTTTCACCTACTCCGGGTAATTTCCCGAATTCATTTATCATCTTTCCTAAGGATTTGGGATATTGTTTCATGTTAACTCCCTACATGAGTCCCGGTATATTAAGTCCTCCCGTGAGCTTACTCATTTCACTTTCAGAGGCTTCATCTACCTGACGCATAACTTCATTAACTGCTGCAATGATTAAATCCTGGAGCATTTCCACATCATCAGGATCAACCACATCTTTTTCGATTGATAGAGCCTTGATCTCCTTGGCTCCGGAAGCTGTTACAGAAATAGCGCCGCCTCCTGCAGTAGCGGTAAATTCCTTCTCTTCCAACTCAGCCTGCATTTTTTCCATTTCCCTCTGCATGGCCTGAGCCTGTGCCAGCTGCTTCTGCATATTTGCATTTCCACCACCGCCGAAGCCACCACTGTTGCTGCGATTTTTTGGCTTTTTACCTGCCTTCATTCCCTTTCCCATATTTATTCTCCTATTCTTATTATTTAATCTTCAATTCTAACTTTAAAATTGAGTT
>CACXFN010000060.1 GCA_902766915.1 uncultured Eubacteriales bacterium | reverse complement strand
CGCCACCGTGGATAAAACTTGGCAATTGGATTCCCTTACGAATATAGAGAGCGCCTACGCCCTTAGGTCCGTAGATCTTATGAGCAGACATTGACAGGAAATCTATACCCATGTCAACGACGTCAATTGGAACATTTCCTAAACCCTGAACAGCGTCTGTATGGAAATACACGCCCTTTTCTCTTGCAATAGCGGCAAGTTCCTTTATTGGATGAACAGTACCTATCTCATTGTTAACAAGCATTACGCTTGCCAAAATAGTTTTATCGGTAAAAGCATTTTTAAATTCTTCTAAATCAATTCTTCCTTCGTTATCTATTCCGATATAGGTGATTTCAAATCCTTGCTTTTCAAGAAATTCAGTTGTATGAAGCATCGCATGATGCTCTTCCACTGTTGTTATAATGTGGTTTCCTTTAGTCTTTAATTTCTCTGCAACACCGAATATAACCCAGTTATCCGCTTCAGAGCCACAACCTGTGAAGAAAATCTCAGTAGGCTTGGCGTTAATTAGATTGGCAACTTGCTCCCTTGCTTGATCGATTGCTCTCTTGGCATCAAGGCCCGGTGTATATAGACTGGATGCATTTCCATATCTTTCGCTAAAGAATGGTAGCATCTCCTGAAGAACTTCATCTTTTACCGGCGTGGTAGCTGAATAGTCTAAATAGACTTCTCTTAATTCCATATAATCTCCTTATAGTCTCATTTTGAAACCTTATTTGTATCTTGATATTATTACATTCTACTCGTTAATATATACCTATTTGTATATATAGTTAAACATTTAATTAACAATCTCAACTGTCTCCTCAATCTCCACAGTTGTCTCCTCAACCCTGTCTACAAATTTGATGGAATCAAGCTGAGCTTTAAGGTTCTCTCTAAATGCAGCAATATACTCTTTTCTAAGAGCGTCTCTTTCAACTAATTCTTCATCAGAAAGCCCTTCCGCTTTAGCTTTTCTGGCAAGTTCATTTATTCTATCTATCTTATCCTGAGTAATCATAAATCCTCCGCTTATTGATTATTTTATCAAGTATCTATGTTTGTATAATTCCATTAATCTCTTTAAAAATAGCGCCTTGGAGAGTATACCACAAAAAGGCCTATACTGTAACATAATCCTTCATTTTTTTAAATGTTTTTTCACCTATTCCTGATACATTCATTAACTCCTCTATGTTGTCAAAGTTGCCATACTCTTCTCTATATTGAATTATCTTTTCTGCAGTAGATGGGCCAATACCATTTATGGTTTGTAGTTCTTCGGAATTAGCTCGATTAATATTAATCTTATGGGAAGAACCATCATAAGCAATGGCGGTATTAACGTCTGACTCGCCTATCTTCCCAATATAAATCTTCTCACCGTCATAAATTACTCTTGCTCTATTAATTCTATCAATATCAGCATCGTCATTAAGGCCCCCTGCCAATTCAACAAGATTCGAAAGTCTGGAGCCTTCCTCCAATTCATAAACTCCCGGATTTTTGACTGCGCCGGATATATCACATACTATTATGTTAGTTTTAATAATGTCTTTATTATTATCATTATTATCGTTAAAAACATTATCGCTATCACTACTATCATTACTATCACTACTGTCACTATTATTATTTTCTAACATATCTTCTTTATCTTTTAAAACACTTCTTTGCTCATTTTCATGTTCCAGTTTTTCATATCCGGTTACATTGATATTAATTAAATCGGAATTAGTCTGGTGAAAAAACAATAATGCTATCAAGTCCACTAATATGCTTAATCCAAGCTTGATTCTTTTTTTAATTCGCTTTCTGTCATCATAGGAACTATGCTTGGCATGAATATATGACATTTGAATCTTATCTATTATTTTCTGAGCATTCATTATTGCACCTCCTTTTATTAAACACATCTTTTCTTTATTAATCCCCTAACTTTCCCCAAATACCCCAAAAAACAAGACTGCGACCGGAATAACCGATCGCGATCCAATTAGTATTAGTTATACTATCTTATCTACTTATTCAAAAATCAAATAGTCCCTATTAACCTCAATTTCCTCCCTTGGTAAATACAAATCCGAAAACTCTGTGAAGGAACTAATCACTTGTTCAGGACTAAGATTTGATGCCGAACCGGAATCCAGTTCCATGCATAAAACAATATTCTTATTATCTTGGAACATGGAATTGCCCGGTATAACCTTAATCCAATGAATCTGGTTTTTAATATCCTTATCAACCATTTTCTTTGTTTTCTTTTCTCTTTTCTTTGCAATGATTTCCGGCTGAGACAAATAGTCCTCCACTAATTTTTCAATATCCTTATATCGAATACGGTAAATAATAGGAAGACTAACCGAATAAACTGCCCCAACAACAGATGCAGCCATTGATTTAGTTGGTTTTATTTTAAAATTATCAATGGAAGACAATTCTATTAGATTAATCCCATCCGGCATTAATTCTCTAAGCTTCATTAATGCCTGCTCTTCATCAATCAATTCACTTGTTTCAAATTCGATATACTCCTTAGATGCTGTATATCCAAGGGATAAAGGCTGAGCAAAGCCCATCTTGGGATGGGGATTGTATCCCTGAGAATATTCGATTGGAATACTGGCAGACTTAAATCCACGCTTAAATAGTCTCTGCATATCGAGATGAGAGATGTATTTTATATTGCCTATCTTTTCGAATTCTATAAAATACTTTTTCATTACCTTGCGTAAATTCCACCTATAGGGCAATCTGTATATCTATTTATTCCACATCCTGTGCAACCATAACGACAATCTCTGGTGGTTGTTTCTTTTATGGCTTTTTCCCATTCATTCTTTAGGAAGCTCTCACTTATTCCGCTATCAATTATATTCCACGGAAGGACTTCATCCAATTGGCGTTGACGAGTAGCATATAATTCAGGAAGAATGCCGGTTTCTTTCATTGCTTCATCCCATTTATTTCTATCAAAGTATTCAGACCAGCTGTCCATTTTACACCCACGATTATATGCATTAAGGATTAATTTTCCAACCTTCCTATCACCTCTTGCAATTATGGCTTCCAAAACGCTGGTATCATCATCGTGATAATTGAAAGTAACCCCTTTAATCTTAAGCTTGTCGCGAAGATAATTATGTTTAGCTCTAAATGATTCAGAAGTGTCCTGTGCTGCCCACTGAAATGGAGTGTGTGCCTTGGGAACAAAATTGCTGACACTTACGGTTACAGTGAATCTTCCGCCCTTACCGGATGTATTCTTAAGTTCGTTTTTAATGGACATTATATTCCTGGCGATATCTGCAATACCGTCTAAATCCTCATATGTTTCAGTTGGAAGTCCAATCATAAAGTAAAGTTTAATATGGGTCCAACCAAGCTCTATGGCCTGTCTTACTGCACTATATATGTCTTCCTCGGTAATACCTTTATTTATAACGTCTCTCAGTCTTTGGGTTCCGGCTTCAGGAGCGAAGGTAAGCCCGGATTTTCTGTATTTTTGAATTTCTTGAAGAACTGTAAAGGAAAAGGTATCTAGCCTTAATGAGGGCAGTGAAAGTGCCACATTTCTATTCATACATTCTTGAGTTAAACCCATGGCCAGAGTTTCAAACTCCGAATAATCACTACTTGATAATGAAAGAAGTGACAATTCTTCATGTCCTGTATTATCAATCTGACCGATTGCCGCATCCATTATAGCTGAGCTGGAGCGTTCACGAACCGGTCTATAAATCATCCCTGCCTGACAGAACCTACATCCTCTGGTGCATCCTCTAAATGCTTCAACCACTGCCCTATCATGAACTGTTTCAATAAATGGAACTATTGGGTTTGTTGGGAATGTAATTCTGTTTATATTAGAAAGAATTGCCCTTCTTGTTCTTTGATCATTATTTAGGTCACTTATCTGGGAAGGAATGTAGATTCCTTTATTATTGTAACCTTCTTTTATTTCCTTAACGAAGAATTCTTCCTTAGTTAGTCCCGATAGTTTAGCACTTCTATATCGTTGAAGGAATTCAGGAAGCATTTCCTCTCCATCCCCGATAAGGAATACATCAATAAAATCTGCCAAGGGTTCTGGATTATATGCACAGGGTCCACCGGCAATAATCAATGGATATTTACCGTCTTTCCGTTCTGACGACAATTTAGGAATACCGGCTAAATCCAACATATCAAGGATGTTGGTAAATGACATTTCATACTGAAGAGTAAATCCAAAAACATCCATTTCCCGTATGGGTGTTTTGGTTTCCAATGAAAACAGCGGAAGCTTCTCTTTCCTCATAATATCTGCCATATCAGGAGCCGGTTGAAATACCCTTTCCATATAGAGGTTAGGACATTGATTTACCTGCTCATATAGAATCTGAAGTCCCATATAGGACATTCCGATTTCATATAAATCGGGAAATGCAAAAGTAAAACGTAGCAGATTGGAAGAATTATCATTATGCTCATGTAGCTTAAGGTATATTCCCTTTTCACCACCAATATATCGAGCCGGCTTTTCTACCTTCTTTAGAATTCTCTCAAGCTTATGCGCAGTTAATTCCTTAGATGGAATAAATAAACTATCCAGCTCCTGGCCAAGAATTTTCTCAATTTCGGAAATATATTTTTTTGACTCTTCTCTGGCTGCCTTTAGTCTTTCTGTACGTTCTTTGGTCTCACCTTGCTTATGGATCAAATAATCGACTCTTTCCTGGATTCCGACATATGTATCTTCTCTTACTAATCTATCAGCAAGACACATAATATCCGTTTCATTAATCTGATCAATGGGATTAAAATAGTATCTCATGTGACGATTAACAACATTCGCCTCATCATGATAGCCCATCTTATCAAGCAATTTACCCATTTCCAGGTCATGATCATTTTTAACACGAAGTACATCATGCGCCAGCCCGGCAACCCTAACCAATTCAACATCAAGGTTAAGGCCTCTTTTATTAAGAGCCTCAGCTATTACAGCGCCTACCCTTGATACTTCTTTGCAGTGAACTATAACCCAAGGTGGCGTATCATACTCTGTATATAGTTTTTCAATTACATTGTCCGTTAAACGCATTAATACAAATTTATTTAGAATTCATCAATATATTCAAATTCAAAATCTTCGATTTTAACTGTGTCCCCCTCCTGGATTCCCATATCGCGCATTTTTCTCATAGCGCCGCTATTCTCGATGTATTTAAAGAGATATCTTAGGGATCCCATATCATTAAAGTTGGTAGAATTAAATATCTTAGTGAGTTGCTTTCCCGATAAATGGAATATGGGTCTATTGGTTTCTGTAGCCATAGAAATATCAAAGGGTGACCCATCGCTTTTCAAAGCTGAAACTTCTACCAACCTGTAATCCTCATCAAGGGCCTCATCCTTCTCGAAGTCGAACATTTCATATTCCTGTTCCTCAAATTCTTCTTCAGCCTTTCTAAGGGCACGAAGTGCAGCATACATCAATTCCTTCACACCATAATTAATTGGAGCAGAAATGGGATACACTTCATATCCCTTTGATTCAACAAATTTCTTAAAATCTATGTATTCCTCATCGTCTTCATCAATTAAATCGATTTTATTGGCAGCAACTATCATAGGTTTCTTTGCAATATATGGACTGTATGATTCTAATTCCGCCATGATTTTCAGGAAATCATCCTTGGGATCGCGTCCTTCGGAACCGGACACATCCACAACATGAATGAGTACCTTTGTCCTTTCGATATGTTTAAGGAATCTATAGCCTAATCCTAGCCCAATGCTGGCACCCTCTATAATACCTGCAATATCTGCCATTACGAATTCTTCATGATCAAGAATAACGACACCAAGGTTTGGATCGATTGTTGTAAAATGATAGTTCTCAATCTTAGGCTTTGCATTGGTTGAAACGGCTAAAAGGCTTGACTTTCCAACGTTTGGAAAACCAACCAAACCTACGTCTGCAATCATCTTTAGCTCTAAAATGACTTCTCTTTCCTTGCCATCCGTTCCTGCTTCAGCAAAATTAGGTGCCTGTCTGACAGAGTTTTTAAAATGGACGTTTCCTTTACCGCCACGGCCACCTTTTGCAGCGATAAACCTATCCCCATCTTCCTTTAAGTCATGCATCAAATGTCCGGTTTCGGAATCGAAAACCATGGTTCCTAATGGAACTTTAATAATTAGGTCCTCTCCTTTTTTGCCATACATCTTTTTACGCATACCGTTTTGACCATTCTCAGCCTGGTATTTTCTCTTGTATTTAAAATCCATAAGAGTACGAAGGTTTTTATCAGCAACAAAAACGACGTTACCGCCGTTTCCTCCATCTCCACCATCAGGACCGCCTTCCGGAACAAAGGGTTCGCGTCTAAAGGAAACTGCACCATTTCCGCCTTTACCAGATATAATTGTTATTTTAGCTCTGTCGACTAACATATTATCTCCAACTTAAACAATAGGACGGTTCTAATATAGAACCGTCCCTAGGCTTTAAAACTTATGCTTCGCGAGCATAGACACTGACCTGTTTTCTGGTCTTGTCTTTTCTCTCGAACTTTACGTTGCCGTCTATCTTAGCAAAGAGAGTATCATCTCCACCACGACCTACATTGTTACCGGGATGAAGCTTTGTTCCTCTCTGTCTAACCAGGATGCTACCAGCTGTTACATACTGACCATCACCTGTTTTGACACCAAGACGTTTCGATTCCGAATCACGACCGTTTTTGGAACTACCTACACCTTTTTTACTTGCCATCTCTGAGACACCTCCTTTTTCTTGGAATTATCTACTTGGAAGCATTTTCGATCAT
>CACXFN010000059.1 GCA_902766915.1 uncultured Eubacteriales bacterium | reverse complement strand
CTTCTTCTGTTGCTTCGGGATTCTCGTAGTATCCCAGCATTACGGAGGGACTCTTGCATACGATCTCCCCAACTCCGTCTCTATCCGGGTCGTCGATTCTAACCGTTGTTCCATGCATTGGGCGACCCACTGATTCCGCGATGCTGTAGTTATTCTGGTTAACCGCAATTATGGGGGAGCACTCCGTCATGCCGTATCCCTGCATCATTGGGATTCCCATGGCCTCAAAGTCCTTGATAACCTGGGGGTCTATTGCGGCTCCTCCTGCGATGAACTGCTGCATCTCTCCGCCCAGGGCTTCGTGAACGGACTTGAACATCCTCTTCATGACAAAGGGGTTGTTATATAGCTTGAGCCTTCGGGAAAGCTGAATGGCGTTCTTCAGGGTTTCTCCCTGGCCGCTCTTCTCCGCCTGCTTCATGATGCTCTTATGTATTTTCTCAAAGACTAGAGGCACCCCAACCATACAGTTGGCCTTAACCTCGTTCATGTTCTTGGTTATGTACTTGATGCCTTCGCAGATGGCCAGGGTCTTGCCCTGGTAGAAGGTGGTCCAATCCACGCATGTGTTTTCAAAGGTATGATGGGTCGGAAGAATGGATAGGATTACAAACCCCTCACCCAGTCTTTCCCGGCGGGACATGTTGACCACGTTGCTGGCGATGTTCTTGTGGGACAGCATTACGCCCTTGGCCTGGCCCGTCGTTCCCGACGTAAAGATGAGTGTGCACATCACGTTGGGATCGATCTCTGCGTCGATGAAGTCGCGGTATCCCTGGTGAACCAGGTCTGCGCCTTCTTCAATGAGTTTCTTGAGGCTAAGCATTCTGATGTCGCCTGGCTCGCCGTGCTCCTCCGCGCTCATGGAAATAAAAAACTTGATCGAGCCGGGCTCCTCCATAAGTCCCGCAACGGACTTCTCCAACTTCTTGGAATAGACGATGGCGGATGCTCCCGATCTTTCAACCAAGGTTTTCACTTCTTCCGGCGGAAGATTCTTGTCCAGAGGTACGATGACGCCGGTTCCGCAAACTGTTGCATAGTAAGTTAGAAACCAGTAGTAACTGGTTTCTCCTATAACTGCAATCTTTTCGTTTTTTAGACCCATGTCGCAGAATCTGGTTCCCAGGGCATCCATGTCACGCTTTACCTGACTGTACTTGATGCCCTGATAGGTACCACCGGGCTTATCCTTCTCAAGATAAGCGTCTACCTCCGGGAACATCTCACAGCTGGAGTTGATTAAGTCCCTCAGGTCCCGGACGTCGCGCACCGGATGATCTACGCCATCATACCGTTTACTATTCATTATTTAATTACAATCTTATGAAATTTCTTCTTGCCCTTCTGAATCAGCAGGACTCCATCCTGGAAATTAGCTTCTGTTATATTCATTCTGGCGTCGGTGACCTTCTCGCCGTTAAGGGATACTCCGCCCTGCTCAATGGTGCGGCGAGCATCGCCGTTACTCTCTGCCAGCTTGAGCTCTGCCAGCAGGCTCACTAGGCCCTTTCCTTCTCCATCAAAGTCAGCTCCCGCCATCTCTGTTGTGGGAATGTCTGCTGCTGCAGCTCCAGCTCCGCCTGCACCAAAGGCCTGCCTGGATGCTTCCAATGCTTTGGTTGCTTCTTCTTCTCCGTGAACCAGCTTGGTGATTTCAAAGGCCAGGATTTCTTTGGCTTTGTTGATCTCTGCTCCTTCAAGTGCGGACAAGCGATCTACCTCTTCCATGGGAAGGAAGGTCAGCATGCGGAGGCATTTATTTACGTCTGCATCGCCGACGTTTCTCCAGTACTGGAAGAATTCGTATGGGCTAACTCTGTCAGCGTCCAGCCACAGGGCACCCTTCTGTGTCTTACCCATCTTCTTACCTTCGCTCGTTGTAAGGAGGGAGAAGGTCATGCCGTAAACTTCCTTCTGGATGGACTTTCTGGTTAGGTCCACACCGCCAATTATGTTGGACCACTGATCGTCTCCGCCGAATTGAATCTTAACCTCAAAGTCACGAGCCATAACCATGAAGTCGTAGCTCTGCATGAGCATGTAGCTGAATTCGAAGAAGGTGAGACCTGATTCTCTTTCCATTCTTTGCTTAAATGCTTCCGAACGGAGCATGGTGTTTACGTTGAATTTGGAACCGATTTCTCTAACGAATTCGATCCAATTTAATGGTCTAATCCATTCGCCGTTATTTACGGATACGGCCTTTCCAGGTTCCGGTTCCTTATTCTGGTGACCCGGTTCGTAGACTCCGCCGTTACCCTCGTATTTCCACTCGTCGTCGAATTCGATGAAGCGCTCGAATAGCTTCTTAAACTGAGCGCAGTTATAGTCGATGGTTTCAACGTCCATCAGCTGACGCATGTCGGTTCTTCCTGATGGGTCTCCCACCATTCCGGTTCCGCCGCCCAATAGAACTACCGGGGTATGTCCAAACTTCTGCATGTACATCATGATGATGACCTGCATGAAGTGACCTACGTGGAGGCAGTCAGCAGTTGGATCGAATCCGATATAGAATTTTACTTTTTCGTTTTGAAGAAGTTTACGCACCTCTTCCTCGTTGGTGGATTGCTCAATGAATCCTCTTTCCTTCAGCACGTCGTATACGTTGTCGTGCTTACTTACACTGTCCGGTATAAACTGTTTCATTAATGTATCTCCCTGTGGCAGGCGGTGCCCGCAAGCCACTTCTAAAAACTGGGCGGCGCCCGCCCTTTGCTAATTATGTTAAATCCTAATGCTTGGCAAGTAGGATTGTTACCTGCATCTGTGGTGGTTTATTTGGTTCCGAATAGTCTGTCGCCGGCATCACCGAGTCCGGGAACGATGTATGCGTGATCGTTTAGGTGATCGTCCTTGGCTGCGATATAGATGTCGATATCCGGGTGAGCCTTGGATAATGTCTCTATTCCTTCCGGTGCGGCGATCAAGCACATGAAACGAATGTCCTTGGCTCCGCGCTGCTTGATGAAGTCAACTGCTGCAACGGCACTTCCTCCGGTTGCCAGCATGGGATCAAGCACGAATACTTTTCTCTTCTCTATGTCGGTGGGAAGCTTGCAATAGTATTCAACAGGCTCGTGGGTTTCAGGGTCGCGGTAGAGACCCACATGACCCACCTTGGCTGTTGGAACCAGTTCCAGCATTCCATCTACGAATCCCAGACCTGCTCTAAGAATCGGAACTATGGCGATGTCTTCTCCCTCCAGCACATTGGCCTTGGTCTTGCAAATTGGGGTTTCAATTTCAATCGCCTTCAGCGGCAGGTCTCTGGTTGCTTCAAATCCCATGAGCATGGATACTTCCCTGGCCAGATCGCGGAATTCCTTTACCGGAGTTTCCACCTCACGCATCTTGGTGACCTTATGCTGAATTAGCGGATGATCAAAAACATATACCTTGCCCATTTACAGTCTCCTCTCAATTAATTCTTAATATATAACCTAGTACACGCTACATTTCATCTAGCATGTCTGTGCGCTTCTTATGCCTACCTCCCAGGAATCGATTATCGAGCCACGCATCCACAATATCATTGGCAAGCTCAGGGGAAGTAGTTCTTCCTCCCAGGGCAATCACATTGGCATTATTGTGTTGCTTGGTTAATTCAGCCATCTCTACTGATGTACAGAGTCCACAACGAACTCCCTTCACTTTATTCGCTGCGATAGAAATTCCTATTCCTGTTCCGCAACAAACTATTCCCAAATCAGCCTTGCCGCTTGCGACAGCATCTGCACAGGCTTTGCCATAATTAGGATAATCCACGGATTCGTCGGAATTGGTTCCTAAATCAACAATCTTAATCTTATCCTGAACAACATCAAAGTCTTCATCCCCGAATCCACCCTTTTCATCAGGTGTGGCTCCTTCCTTTAACTTATATAAAGGAGCTGTTCCTCTTTCTTTAAGATGTTCCTTGATGGAGTTTTTTAATTCATATCCGCCATGGTCAGCGGCCATTGCAATTATCATAATTACACCTCTATCACATTATATCCGGCGGACTTAAGCATTCTGTTCATAACCGAGAATCCCAGTCCTTCCTCTGGAAGTGCCGCCGCTAGTATTACGTCTACATGTTGATCATCAGCATCCCTAAGCTTGGCAAACAGGTCATGTGCTGCAGTGACTTCGTCCTTGAATTTAATAACTTTTACAACTCGACCCTCGGCAATAAGTTGATCCTCAGCCTCATGAATTGCCGCTTCAACCTTTTCCGGGATTCCACTGTAAATGCGCATTTCCGCTTGGGGTGCATAATGCTTATACTTCATTCCCGGGGACCTTGGTTGAAAGTCCTCACCTACTCTGGCATTTAGCGCAGGATCAAGCTTGACTTTTTTCCCAAGGACTTCACTCATCATAGTGCGTGTTATTACACCGGGTCTTAGAATCATGGGGATAACCCCTGTCATATCGATTACCGTAGATTCAATTCCATGTTGGCAGTCGCTGCTATCTATTATGGCATCTACTCTCCCCATCATATCCTTCTTCACATGGGCTGATGTGGTGGGGCTGGGTTTTCCTGAAAGATTCGCACTGGGGGCAGCCACAGGACAGCCGGAGGCCTTGATTAATGCCTGGGCAACAGGATTGGACGGAAACCTTATTCCGACAGTCTCCAACCCTCCAGTCGTTACATCCGGAATTATGGGCTGGCGCTTTACAATCAATGTCATAGGCCCAGGCCAGAATGCTTCCATCAGTTTTTCCATATCCGGTGTCACTTCCAGAGCAAGGTCATTTAAAGTCTCCTTGTCTGCAATATGAACTATCATAGGATTGTCTGACGGACGACCCTTCGCCCGGTATATTTTAGAGACAGCCATCAGATTTAAAGCGTCCGCTCCAAGCCCATAGACTGTCTCTGTTGGAAAAGCAACAAGTCCGCCATTTCGAATTATTTCCCCGGCCCTTTCTATGTCCTTAGGGCCGTCGGTTAATATCACGGTTTGAATCTCTTCCTGTATTCCAAAAGCATTGTTATTTTCTATGTCTCGTTCTCTATCTCGCAATTTGTATTTCCTACTTTTCTTTTTTTAGGCTTAAATGCTTTAGCCGTTTAGTCATTTAGAAGGCCTTCATTTTCTCTGCCTGGTCGCTGGTTATTAATCCATCGATTATCTCATCAATATCTCCATCAAGGATTGCATCTAGCTTATATAGAGTCATTCCAATTCTATGATCCGTGCAACGTCCCTGGGGGAAATTATATGTACGGATTCTTTCGGATCTATCTCCGGAGCCTATTTGGCTTTTACGCTCAGCAGATATCTCACTTTGCTGCTTCTGCAACATTAAATCGTAAAGCCTGGATCTAAGTACCTTAAAGGCCTTTTCTTTGTTCTTTATTTGGGATTTTTCATCCTGGCAGGTTACCACAAGACCTGTTGGTTCATGGGTAAGTCTTACTGCGGAGTCTGTGGTGTTAACGCACTGTCCCCCGTTTCCGGATGCGCGATAAACATCAACTCTGACATCATTTGGGTCCAAGTCCACTTCAACATCGTCTACTTCAGGTAGTACCGCAATAGTTGCTGCGGAGGTGTGAATTCTACCGCTGGATTCAGTTTCCGGAACACGCTGAACTCTGTGTACTCCACTTTCGTATTTTAGACGGGAATAGGCACCCTTTCCCTTAATCATTACCGTTGCTTCTTTAATTCCACCAATTCCGGTATCGTTTATGTCCATCAGCTCTGTCTTCCAACGATGGCGCTCTGCATATCTGGTATACATTCTGAGAAGGTCACCACCAAATAAGGCGGCTTCTTCGCCTCCGGTTCCTGCCCTAACTTCCAGAATTACGTTTCTTTCATCATTGGGATCCTTTGGAAGAAGCAAAATCTTAAGCTCTTCCGTAAGGCTTTCCAATCTGTCTTCGGAATCGGCTATCTCCATTTTCGCCAAGTCGCGGAGTTCTTCATCGCTTTCATTTTCAACAATTTCCTTAGCCTCTGCCAAACTTTGCTTGGCAGATTTATACTCCTCGTATTTCTTTACGATAGGCTCCATTTCCCCCATTTCCTTCACGCATTTCTGCCATTCCTTTTGGTTGGCAATCACTGCAGGATCTGAAGCCTTCATGGCCATTTCATTATATTTTTCGCTTATAAAATCAAGTTTATCAAACATCTATTTCTACCTCTTTCCTAAACAAATATTCTACCATTTTTGAGGACTATTGTCAGCATTTTCACGGAAAAAGAAAAGGCAAGTCTTTAATAAAAAGCACGATCCCCTAAACCCGGGGACCGCACTATCAATATCCTTATTTCTTGTTGTATTTTTTTAAAGAACTAATTATTTCCCTTATTTGAATATCTTAATATTTCCCACTATAGGTAATGGTCTTGTATTCCCTTGGGCAGCTGATACTATGCCAACAACCCCGAAGACAAATAGTGCCAGCCCTAAAATCATACCGATACTTCCTCCTATCCATCCAATTGGAATAGATATCAGGTTAAGGAGCAAGGACTGGTTTAGATGGTGGTTTAGGAAGTTGGATCTACGACCTCCTGAAGCTCCCGCAAAGAAGGCAACCAGCCATAGTACTACCCAGAAATATGACATGATTGCCCACAGCTTATCATGGCCCTGCGGCATATCCAAATAATCCTGATTATATATTGGCTCCGGTGTCCAGTTTTGCCCTGCCGGATTATATTGGTTATGCTGGTTCTGCTGATTAAACTGGTTTTGCTGATCAGCTGCACTCCATGCACCTTGTCCGTTATACCCATTATAATTGTAATTAGGCTCTTCCTTAGCTTCCCAGTTAGGCTTTGGCTGTTCGCCTGCCATACCTTCTTTAAAGGAATCGAAAAATCCCTTTTGCTCCTTTTCCGTCTGAGCCTGTGCCTGTGCGGCTGCTTCTTCTGCCATTTCTTGAGCTGCAGCGGCCTCTGCTGCCATCTCCTGAGCTGCAGCTGCCTGGGCCTCTATTTTTTCAGCCTTTTTCCAATCCGGATCATCGAATATTAATGAAGAAGTTTGCGCGGATGCCAATTCCGGCTTTGGAACGTTGGCTTCAAAATCTGCAAAGGGGTTACTGCTTGGCTTGTTATTCCCCATATTCTCAAAGGGATTCTCCATTTTTTCTGCAGTCTCGCTAAAAGTCTCAGTTAAAGCTGCACCGCACTCTGTACAAAAAAGTGCGCCTTCTAATACTTCAGCACCACATTTGTTACACTTTGCCATTTTGCTCCTCCATAAATTCTATAAACACCAAAAATCCAAATATTGTCCTATCCTTCAATCGGTTCTCTACAGTGAATTATATACCACCAAATATGTTGATTCAATGTAGAAATCAAGGTTTTTTGTTCAGTAATTGGAAAGAAAAAAATAATCCCGTTGCTGGGTGGGTGCAACGGAATTAATGTTACAATGTGAAACAGTGCATTGATCTGTTTTACATCGGAGCCCCCCTCACAATGTACGACATTTCTATCGCGCTCTTTCATTTATAAAGTTTATCGGAACGAAGCGTTTGTAGCATCATACAAAAGTATGATTTTAGTCCTAATTAAAAGTTCTGAAGGCATTGAAATTACTCTATCGTAGCGGTTTAGTAACATTGAGAAAACAGTGTGGTAACACTGCAGCAACCCACCGAAAAACAGCATTTTCCAAACTCATCTTTCTCTATTTCCGTATTTTTTTATTCTTCTGCTGCCTCGTCATTTATCACTAGGCCGATTTCTCTGGCTCTAACCGCTAATTCCGTACGGTTACGGAACCCTGTCTTATCCTGCAGGTGCTGGATATGGGTTTTAAGGGTGCTGACCGAGATGCAAAGTCTATCTGCAATTTCCTGATTGCTGTCTCCACTCATAAGTTCCTTCAGGACTTCCAGTTCTTTGCTGGTGAATTCGCTGCTGCTTGCGTGGCCCAGCTGAAGTTCGGGTGTGCTGTCCGGGAAGATGCTTTCACCATCCATTGTTCTATCG
>CACXFN010000058.1 GCA_902766915.1 uncultured Eubacteriales bacterium | reverse complement strand
TTTGAAGTAAGAAGTGACGGAACCTCCATCGACCCAATGGCACTCCTCCCATAAGTTAAAAATGAATTGCAATCATGAAGAGGGAGCACCTATATGCGGATTCACTTACCGAATATAGGTGCTCCCTCTTTATAGTTACTTTATAACAGATAGATGTATGAAGGTATTAGTCGCGTGTGATGACCCGGACTTTTAGGACTTCCTCTACGAAAGGGACTTCAGTGACATCATCATCTGTGGCTATGATGGCGCAGCCGTAATCACCGCGAACCGCACCGGCAGAAGCCTTGATGGTTTTATCTGCAAACATTGCAGAGATTAGTTTCTCGGGATTTGGTTCACCCTTAGTCAGGATGATGACCTTGGTTGCTGCATCCACATCCTTATCCAGGGATAGAGGGGGGAAGTTTACGGAGTTTTTAATTACGCCCTTTTCGATGAAATCCATCAATTCTTCTGCAGCCATGATGGCGCAATTATCTTCTGCCTCCTCTGTGGAAGCTCCAAGGTGTGGCATGATGGTAACTCCATCTACGCCCATGATTCCTTTAGTCGCGAAGTCAGTGACGTATTTGGCAATCTTGCCGGAGGCTAATGCATCAAGTACATCCTTCTCCACAACCAATTTATCTCTGGAGAAATTGAGAAGGATGAACCCATCCTTTGCGTGGCTTAGGAGCTTGGCATCAATCATGCCGTTTGTTGAATCCATTGATGGAATGTGAATGGTTACAAAATCCGATTCAGCCATTAATTCCTCAGGCGTGTCTACAATCTTCACGTCTGGGTGGAGTCTTTCCTTTGCCTGAGGGGAAAGATAGGGGTCGTAGCCCACTATTTTCATTCCCAGTCCTATGGCGGCGTTTGCTACCATTGCACCGATGGCACCAAGGCCCAGGACGCCTAGTGTATGCCCCATTATTTCATGACCTGCAAATTTACTCTTTCCTTTTTCAACTGCCTTAGCGATGTCTTCTATTCCGGGTTCGTCCTTCAGTGCGTTTACCCATGCGATACTCTCTGCCATATTTCTTGATGACATGAGGATGGCACCCAGTACCAATTCCTTTACTGAATTGGCGTTGGCTCCAGGAGTGTTAAAAACAACGATGCCTTGATCTGCGCATTTATCCAATGGGATATTGTTAACGCCGGCACCGGCTCTGGCAATTGCCAACAAGGTTTCCGGAAATTCCATATCATGCATTGCTTGGCTTCTAACCAATACACCGGAAGCGTCATTTAGTCCGCTGGGACCCTCTGCTCCATCAACTATGTCGTAAAGGTCGGTAAATCTCTCCAAACCTACGGGGGAAATCTTGTTTAATGTGGCAATTCTGTACATTGTTTTACTCCTTTTTATGTATTGAAAAACGAATGGGTTCTTTTTGATTGATGTTGGATTTATATCCCTCAATCTAAAGAGGATTATAGCACCATAACTCTTTACTTTCAACAATCATAGAGGTATACTTACTGTGTGTGAGCATCTTAGTCCAGGAATGAAAAACCATTCAAATTTCATTACTCAGAAAAGATATAATTGTACGGGAAATGACCCTGAGAGGAGAGGAAATGATTAGCGAGATTAATCCATCTAAGTATGGCAGAGTGTTCAATTTTTCAGCAGGTCCATCAATGCTGCCGCTTCCGGTAATTGAGAAGGTGGCTGCGGATCTTCCGAACTACAACGGAACCGGTGAATCCGTCATGGAGATGAGCCATAGATCCAAAGAATACCAACAGATTATTGATGATGCGGAAGCTAATTTGCGGAAGCTTATGAACATTCCTGATAACTATAAAGTGCTTTTCCTTCAGGGAGGAGGTACGCTTCAGTTTTCAATGGTTCCAATCAATCTTCTAAGGAATTCCAAGAAGGCAGATTATATTGTTACAGGACAGTGGGCCAAGAAGGCTGCCGAGGAAGCAAAGAAGTTTGGTGATATTAGAATTGTTGCCGATTCTTCCGATAAAACATATACCTATGTGCCTAAGACAACAAGAGAAGATTTTAGAAGTGATGCGGATTACGTCTATATTTGCTTAAACAACACGATTTACGGAACAAGATTTCCATATATTCCGGATACAGGAGATATTCCTCTGGTTGGGGATATGTCCAGCTCCATTCTAAGTGAGGAGATTGATGTAAGCAAATTCGGATTGATTTGGGCAGGTGCGCAGAAGAATGTTGCGCCTGCAGGTGTAACCATCGTCATCATCCGAGATGACTTGCTGGGACATGCACCGGAAGGAACGCCAATCTATCTGGATTATAAGATTCATGCAGATAAGGGATCAATGTATAATACACCACCTTGCTTCTCTATCTATGTGGCAGGTGAAGTGTTCAAATATCTGTTGGAAGAAGGTGGCGTGAAGGCTGTTCATGAATACGATGTGAAGAAGGCCGGGCTGCTTTATGATTACCTTGATGGAGAGGGAAGCGATTTCTATAGACCTTTGGTTAACAAGGAAGACAGATCCCTTATGAATATCACCTTTGTTACCGGTGATGAGGAGCTGGATAAGAAATTCGTTGCTGAAGCAAGGGCAGAGGGAATGATTAATCTGGCTGGTCATAAGACTGCCGGTGGAATGCGCGCAAGCACCTATAATGCGGTTCCCATGGAGGCGGTTGAAGCGCTGATTGATTTCATGGAGAGGTTTAAGAAGGCAAATAAAAAATAGGGTTTAGATAAAGGGTGATTTACACTAAGCGGGATATGAGGATTAGAGAAAGAAGGAATAAAAACAATAAGGTAAAGAGAAGAGCGGTGAAGGGTATTACATCCTTCATCACTCTTTCTTTGATTGCAACATTGCTTTCCTTTAGTTTTCTAAATGTGGTGTCTCTTCCCTTTGAGTCATTCGAACCTATTTCTGTATTCGCGGAGGAAGAGGCCTCTGGCTATTACGATGAAAATGGCGATTGGATAGATACTTCCGGTGAATCTGAATGGACAGAAGAGGAAAGTGAGCCCAGTGGCTATTACGATGAGAATGGTGAATGGGTGGATACTTCCGGTGAATCTGAGTGGTCAGAGGAGGAAGAATATTCGGAGGAGACAAACGGTTATTATAATGAAGATGGCGAATGGATAGTCGTAGAAGGTGAGGATGAGTATTCCGGAGAATACGTGGAGGACTATTCCTGGGAAGCGGCTGTTCAGGAAGAGGCGGAGTGGCAGCAAGAGTATTGGCCTGTGGAAGAGACCGTGCCTGAGGAAACCGGTGAGAATCCTGAGGAAAAGGAACCGGTAGAGATACTTCCAATAGTTGCTCCGGACGGATCAATTAGAAAGCCTGTGCTTTCTTCCGGAAGCGCTGCGGTTTACTGCAGAAATACAGGGGAGATGGTTTTTGCTAAAAATGCAAATAAAAGATTTTCGCCATATAGCATAACAAAGCTTTTGACGGCCTTATTGGCGGTACAGAGGCTTCCCCTTGATCAAAAGGTTACAATCTCTGAGGAAGCGGCATCTCAGGATGGCACCACCATGAACCTGGTTCCGGGTGAGGTGGTTACGGTGGAGCAACTGCTCTATGGTACGATGATTCTATCGGGAAATGATGCGGCCTATGCCTTGGCGGAAACCGTTTCCGGAAATGTGGATGAGTTCGTAAAACTGATGAATGATACCGTTAAGGGTTTGGGCTGTAAGAATACACAATTCATTAATCCCAACGGTTTAATCGACGATACTTCCAAGCAGTATACAACAGCAAAGGATTTTGTGGAGATTTCCAAGATGGCTTTCTTGGATGAAAAGCTCATCAAGATTGCCGGGGCAAATGAATATAATATGCCTGCTACTAATTTTCATGACGCTTATAAGATGGAAGGGCATAATGAGCTCTTGCTGGAGGGGAAAGATGGCTACATGGCAGGTAAGACGGGCTATTGGGATGATGATAAGGCCACAATAGCCATGTCATATGTGGACGGAAATCTGGAACTGATAGTTGTTGCCCTTGGTGGAGAATTGGATAGGAGAGGCTCGGACTGCGACCAATTGATAGAGTATGCGGTTGCCAAGGTTGAAGGCCTTAAGGTGGTGGAACCGGGGCAGACCGTGGCCAGCGTCAAGGTCAAGAGAGGCGCTGTCACCAGAGTGGAGGCCGTTACCGATGGTGAATCCTTTATCTATTTACCCAAACAGGCATCAAAGGAATTGATTCAGCTGGTGGCAGTTCTAAGTGAGGATATCACCGCTCCAGTTAAGGCTGGAGATTTGGTGGGTACATATGAGGTATACCTGGCGGATGAAATGATAGATCAGGTTCCCCTTATTGCGGCAGCCGATGTGGAGGAAGGTTGGATTCTTTCCTACTTTGGTATTTCAAATAGAAACACCATTATAATTGGATTGGTGCTTTTGGGGATACTTGCATTGATTATTCTCAGGGCTCTCAACATTGCCAGACTTAAGAGGAAGCAGAAAAGAGAACATCAGGCCAAGGTCAGAGAGCTGGCAGCAGAGGAACTGAAACTGGAGAAAGAAGAATTCGAAAGCTATCGAGGAAGATTCTATAAATAGAAACATTTGTGTTTGGTTATTAATTGCCCCTTGCGAGGCAAGGGATTCTGTAACAAGAATAAAGTAGATTTATGTTTGATATTAAGGAAAACCTAAAAAAACTCCCGGACACCCCGGGAGTTTATATG
>CACXFN010000057.1 GCA_902766915.1 uncultured Eubacteriales bacterium | reverse complement strand
GGCGAGTATTTCCCCGGTTTTTGGATCCATGGCTATTCCTGCCACTCTCTCCGCCTCGGTATCCTTATAGCCTTTTTCCACTGCTTCATCCATATAATGCTGCATTACTTCATCAATAGTCAGTTCAACATTAAAACCGTTTTGCGCATCATATGACAGTCTGTCACCAAAAGCCAAAAGATTGCCGTTAATATCCTTTTCAAAAACCTTTCTACCGGAAACGCCACCTAGGTATTCATTATATGCGAGTTCAATTCCTGAACGTCCTACTCCATCATCATTGACGCTACCCAATAAAGTCGCTGCCGTGGTCCCAAGAGGATAGATGCGTTTGGTGTCCTCCGCAAGTTCTAAACCATATACATCAAGCTTTCTTATTTTATCCGCGGTCTCTTTATCTATATGTCTGGCCATTCTAATAAGAACTCTATCGGAATTAAAATAATCCTGAACATCCGAGTTGCTCATTTTAAGCACCTCTGCCAGTTGATTCTCCAGTTCAGTTCTCTTATCGTCCTTATATTTTTCATTTATTTGAGCAGGCCTAATCCAGAGATTGTAGCAAGTGGTACTTGATGCCATAACCTCCCCGTTCCTGTCATAAATCATTCCTCTCTTAGCCGCCACGGAAACGTCGCTGGTTTGTTGATCAACAGCCATATCCGTATATTCATCACCACGCACTATCTGAATCCATGCAGTTCTGAATGTTAAAATAACCAAAAGAAAAACAAGGAACCCAAAGAGAAAGAGTATCCTCTTTTTCCCTGTAATGCTTGCCTTGTTCCTTGATGATCCCATCTCACCCATTCCTCATTATAAATAAAGACCGGACAATCAAAACTGTCATCCGGTCAAAGTCTCTATTCTAAACTATGCCTTTTAGCTATAGGCATTCTCCTTAATTAGCATTGCCAAATTTCCTGAGGGTGCTTCCTGTTGTGACAGATATACACACTGATCTCCATCCGGATACACCATTCCCAGTTGCTGAACCGCAACACGTTCTATATGTTCAATATTATTGGCCTGCTTGATTCTTACGTTCAGAGTGTCTACTTCTCCCTGGAGCACATTGATGTTTGTAATAAGCCTATTGTTGTCAACTCTAAGCTCAGTTGCATATGCTGTCAGAACAACAATGAACACACAAATCAAGCCAATTAATACAATGCTAAATATTATTCTTCTTTCTGATCTAAACAGCATCTAATCTAACCCCCGTTTACACCCTTTTAAAACCCATAAACATCAGTTATAACTTTTCACAAATCCTCAGCTTAGCGCTTCTGGATCTAGGATTGGCCAAAACCTCCTCTTCTTTTGCTATTATTGGTTTATTCCCAATCCTACGTATTTCCGGTTTAAGGCCACATACACATGGTAGATTCTTGGGACAAGTACATGGATTTTCCCTTCTGGCGAATACATTTTTCACAATTCTGTCTTCCAGCGAATGGAAGGATATGATTGCAAGTCTTCCGCCAGGTGCGAGGACATCTATAAAATCATTTACAGCGTATTCCAAGCCTTCCAATTCCCTATTGACTTCTATCCTTATTGCTTGAAAGGTCCTTTTAGCCGGATGTTGTTTTTCTCTTTTAGCTACCGATGGCATGGCAGATTTGATTATCTGAACCAGCTCACCTGTAGTCTCGATTGGTTTAATCTCTCTCTCTTTCTCAATGCGTGCCGCTATTCTGGCAGCATATCTTTCTTCTCCATACTCTTTGATGATTTTAGTTAGCCTATTCTTATCGTAATAGTTCACGATGTCGTAGGCGCCGCCTGAATCATCGCGATCCATACGCATATCAAGCGGCGCATCACCCATGTATGAAAAACCCCTTTGTGAATCATCTAATTGATGGGATGAGACCCCTAAGTCCAATATTGCCCCATCGATCTTATCTATCCCCTGTGCAGATAAGATATCCTTGATGTCCACATAATTACCTTTGATAATG
This sequence comes from uncultured Eubacteriales bacterium, assembly GCA_902766915.1. Classification (GTDB taxonomy): domain Bacteria; phylum Bacillota; class Clostridia; order Peptostreptococcales; family Anaerovoracaceae; genus Eubacterium_B. The sequence continues at coordinate 23,739 of CACXFN010000057.1, read as the reverse complement.
ATGACGTCACAGTCTAAACCTTTTAGTCTTGGTTCAGATGCATCTATAGCATCCTGATCTCTGTCAATTCCGATCATTCTCCCTTTAGAACCAAGCTTTTCGGCAATTCCCCTTGCGTGTCCGGCACCTCCCAAAGTGCCGTCCACATATGTGCCGTCAACCTTTATATCAAGGCCATCTATACACTCCTTAAAGAGTACCGGCAGGTGCTTAAACTCCATAGCTTAAACTCTACCCTTACTCTTAGAAGCCATACTTTAGCAAAGCTTCTGCCCATTTGTCCGGTTCAATCTTGTCGCTATTATCAGGTGCGTCCCAAACCTCCTTGGCCCAGACCTCTATCTTGGTCTTGACACCCATAGTGACAAGCTCCCTGTCTATGTGAGCAAATGCCTTCAGGTTTTCCGGAATAATAATTCTCCCCTGTTTATCAAAGGAGCATTCTTCAGCATTACTGAAAACCGCTCTTACAAATTTGCGTGCTTCCAAATCAGCTTCCGGAATACCTCCCATTTTTTCCGCCTGCTTCTCCCAATCCTCTTTGGAATAGATGCATAGGCATCCTTCCATGCCGATTGTGATGATACAGCCGTCTCCCAGTTGGGCTCTATGCTTGGCGGGAACAATCATACGATTCTTCGCATCTATTGAATTGTTATATGTTCCCATGAACATTGACTATTTCCACCAAAAACCCCACTTAGGGCACCTTTCCTATGTTAATTAATGATATATTACACCACTTTACACCACCTTTCAACACTTTTTGGGTAATATAGTGTTAATTTAAGTTTTTTTTAAGAAATATCACCCACAGATTTTTCCTTTTTTCCATTTAAAAAAAACGAAACACAATATTTAGTAGACAAGACACATAGATATACACTACATTATGATTTATTGTTTTTTCCTCCTCCACCTCTGATTTACCATCTTCAATAGCTATTTAAAAGTGCGTTATTTATATCGAGAAATTACAGGGCGTTATATATATTGGAGATTACAGTTATTGAATTGTTATCCTCCTAATGGTAAAATACTGTAATGACTATCACATTATATTTTTGAATGAAAGATGAGTTTTGTAGAATTATCCAATGTAAAAAAAATATATCGCGTAGGCGAAATTGATATTGAAGCCCTCCGCGACGCCAGTTTTGAAATAGATGAAGGCGAAATAGCAGTAATCGTCGGTGCTTCCGGTGCCGGAAAAACCACCTTGCTTAATATTCTGGGAGGCATGGATCAGCTAACCTCCGGAACTGTTAGACTGGGCGACCGAATCATCTCCGACCTTACTCAAAAGGAGTTAACAACCTATCGTAGACACGATATAGGTTTCGTTTTTCAATTCTATAATTTAATTCAAAATCTGACCGCTTTAGAGAATGTATCTTTAGCCATACAAATCTGTAAAAATCCCATTAATCCGGATGAAGTATTGGAAATGGTGGGATTATCTGAGCGTAAGAACAACTTTCCTTCTCAGTTGTCAGGAGGAGAGCAACAACGAGTGGCCATAGCCAGAGCTCTGGCTAAAAACCCGAAACTCTTACTTTGCGATGAACCAACCGGCGCCCTGGATTACAATACGGGAAAGTCAATCTTAAAACTGCTCCAGGATACCGGTAAAAAAACCGGAATGACTATAGTCATCATCACTCACAACCAAGCCATCACTGCTATGGCAGACAGAATTATTAAAGTGAAAAACGGTTCCGTAATCGAAGTAGTTAAAAACCCCAACCCCACTCCTGTCGAAGAAATAGAATGGTAGTGCCTTAAAAATTCCATGCTAAAAAAATCAATTTTTAGAGAAATCAAAAGGACCTTCGGGAGATATTTCGCGATTCTTGCAATCGTCGCTCTTGGTGTTGGTTTTTTTAGCGGATTAAAGGTTAGTCAGGAAGCCATGCTTTCAACCGGCGATGATTATCTAAGTAATGTTTCATTCTATGATTATCAAGGCATTTCAACCTTGGGGTTTGATGAGGAATCCCTGGCAGAAATAAAATCCCAAGATTATGTAAAGGAAGCTGAAGGCTCCATAACCCTTGATGTACTCTACGATATCAACGACAATAAAGCCCTTGTCTTTAAAACCATTTCCATTCCGGAAAAAATCAATCTACCTGTTATTTCCGCAGGTCGTATGCCGGAAAAAGCCAATGAATGTGTAATCGATGATGTTTGGCAAATCGGTGAATCCCTTAATGGAGAATCCCTGATAGGAAAAAAGATTTCAATCTCAGAAGAAAATGATGAAGACACATTGGACTTAATGGCAAAAAGAGAATACACCGTAGTTGGAACTATCAGTTCCCCTCTTTATATGAATTATGAAAGAGGAACAACCTCTGTTGGAAGCGGCACCGTCTCCGGCTTTATATACATGAGAGATGATGGTTTTGATTGTGATTATTACACCTCTATCTATACCTTGGTTGGCGATTATGAGAAGATTTATTCCCATGAATATAAAGATAAAATCAATGAAACAGAAAAGAAGATGGAGCAGGACTTTAAGTCAGCTGCGCAATCAAGGTACGACAAACTGTATGATGAATACGTAGAGGAATACAATAAAGAGGTTTCAGACAAACGAAAAGAGGTAATTCAGGAAGCAATCGATTCTGCCGGCGACCTATCCCAATACGGTCCCATGGCCGACAAAGTTCGAGAAGAAATCGAAAAGGAAGCGGGAGAAACTTTTGATAAGGAATTAGGCGCTATGCCTGATCCTCCCTTTGATAAACCTCGGGTGTATTCTCTGGATCGCGACACCAATGTAGGCTATGTTTGTTTCGAAAACGACACCGGCATCATTAATAGCATCGCCAAAGTATTCCCAATATTCTTTTTCTTAGTAGCCGCATTGGTTTGCATCACCACCATGACTCGCATGGTGGACGAACAAAGGACACAAATCGGAGTTCTAAAGGCATTGGGCTACAATACACTCTCCATTATATCCACCTATCTGTTCTATTCCGGATCTGCATCAATCATCGGAGGCCTAATAGGATTCTTCGGTGGATCATTCCTATTCCCCTATGTTATTTGGAATGCATATACCATGATGTATGATTTCTCAGATAGCGTTAACTTCGTTCTAAACGCTAAGTTGGGCATTATAACAATTTTGGTTGCCATAGCATGCACAATGGGGTCTACATTGTTTTCATGTTTAGCTGATACCAAGGAGGTTCCTGCAGAATTAATCAGACCCAAATCACCTAATCCCGGAAAACGCATACTCCTGGAACGAATAGGTTTTATCTGGGAAAGAATTAGTTTTTTATATAAGGTTTCTCTCAGAAATATTTTCAGGTACAAAAAAAGATTCCTAATGATGATAGTTGGAATAAGCGGATGCACCGCCCTACTTTTAACCGGCTTCGGAATAATGGATTCTATAAGTCACGTTGCGGACCTGCAATATTCCGAGATTTCACTTTATGATTATACCGTCGTCTTCGATGATGAATTCACAGATAGCGATCGCCAGGATTTCATCAAGGAAGTTAAAGACGAATCCTACGGTAGTGATATCCTCTTTTGCGAGCAGATTACAATGGACTATTATGGAAACGCCAGTAATCCCATGAGATTGATTGCAGCAGACTATGATGACATAGACAAGTTCATCGACCTCCATTACAGAGGCGTAAAAGTCAATCCTCCAAAGGATGGTGAAATCATTATATGCGAAAGCTTTGCTCGCAGACATAATTTGGAGATAGGTGATACCTGCACATTGCAGGATGATGATTTAAACACTGCAGCGTTCACTGTATCAGCAATTTGCGAAAACTACATTTACAATTACGGTTATGTAAATCCCGAAACCTTTGAAAAAGAGTTTGGACGCAAGCCCAAGTACAATACTGCCTTCGTAATTTACGATGAACCCAGTGACGGAGAAAAAGAATTAGTTTCAGCTGAAAAAAGAGAAGATGATCTAAACCAAACCGCAGCCAAGGTTAGAGAAATAGATGGGGTAACTTCAGTTGCTCTTGCTGACGAATTCAAACATCGAATCGCAAACATGATGAAGAGTCTGAATTCCATAGTCTATGTTGTAGTTGCTGCTGCCGGCGCTCTTGCCTTTATAGTCATTTACAATCTGACCAATATCAATATCACTGAAAGAATTAGAGAAATCGCCACCATAAAGGTTTTGGGATTCTATCCTAATGAAACATCTGCCTATGTTTTTAGAGAAAATGTATTTCTAACGGGAATTAGCGCCTTGATAGGTTTACTTCTGGGGAAACTGTTACATGCCTTCGTCATCAACGAAATAAAAGTGGACATGATTTTCTTCCCCATTAGAATCTTACCTATCAGTTATTTCCTATCCTTTATATTAACCTTCGTCTTCGCAGGAATTGTTATGTTCGCACTTTACTTTAAACTAAAAGGGATCAGCATGGCTGAATCCCTTAAGTCCGTTGAATAAATCTCTTATTTAATTCGCTGTTTAATTCGCTGTTTAATTTGCAATTACCAGACAACTACCGGTGTTCCGTATTCATAATTATTGTATAGGTATTGGGCAGAATTATAGTCCATGTTTATGCATCCGTGAGAACCACCTCCCTGATAGATGGTTCCTCCGAAAGCATTTCTCCAGGGCGCATTGTGAAGTCCAACTCCGGACCAATTGATGGCCATCCAGAAGTTAACGAAGGAATCCCACTTATCTATTTTACCATTCGGTAAAGCTTCCTGCCCCTTTAGGTGAGTGTCCCTCTCCTTGCCAAGAATTGCAAACACACCTCTTGGTGTATCATTCTTCTTATAGTTTCCCGTAACTACATCAGTGGATAAAACCAAATCGCCTCCCATGTAAGCCCATAGCCTTTGATCGTCAATGGAGATTTCAATATAGGTTCCACCAATATCACTTCCGTTTTCCAACCTGGTCCAGCCTGTCGATGTCCATACCGGAGTAGTATCAGCTGTTTTCTTTTCCTTCATAAGACTGTAAAGGCGCTCCGTCGTACCTTCTACATCCAATAAAAAGCCATAAGTATCCGCACCCGTTCCTACGCTCATCTCATAACCATATGAATTCACAAAATATCTCGGTTCCTCATATGTATCATATTGATATGCAAGTTCCCTGGCATATTCTCTTATTTTATCCTTAGACGGTTCATTGCCGCTATATAAATTAATTATGTCCGGGGTTTCCAGAATTTCTGTTACACCCGTCATATCGATGGATATCTTTTGGAAATTAATTGACTTGTATTTCTCATAGGTTTCCGTCAATGAAGGATCATCACTTAATACCTTTGGCTTTGTATAGCAATCCGATTCGACTAAGTCTATTTCATCCACATGATTGTCAATTCCGTCTTCCAATGCACTTAGCAGTTTTTCCCGAATGATTTCAGTTCCTCTATCTTCCGGAACTATTTCATACTTATCTCCGTTTTGACCAAGATAAGCATCCTTCGGTTCTCTTATATTATCAGGATTCATGGCATTAAGATTGTCTATTGCCTGGTTGAGTTTCTCCTTATTGTAATTAATATTAACCTCACCCTCCAGTTCGTTTTTCACAAACAAGTATTTGGGCCAGGTCCATGAGGTCTTTCCTGTAATCCAACCTTCTGCAGGAGCTTCTGCCGTTTTGACATAATCCAGATCCTGATGCAATGAAATCTTTTCCTCACCATCGATTTCCTTCAGGGTGATTACACGATTACTGGTATCCTCCTCCATTGCTTCCGCAATCAGGTCGGGGCTTTTAAAAGAAAAATCCCTTCCGTCAAAAGTGGTGTTTGGAACAAAGTTCTTGCTGAAGAACGCTGCTCCACCCAAATAAACCGCAAGGATAGGAACCAAAACAGCAGCTATTATAATAGCTGGTCTTTTAGGATTCTTTTCTTTGGCCTCATTTTGATTGCCTGTAGCCAAATTATTTTCTTTGTCTTTGTATTTTTTCTTATCGTGCTTGGACAATTCCCAAATTCCCCTTTTACAGAAAATCGCATATATTGTAGCATATTTATTGGGTTTATTCTACAGAAACCATGTGAATTTAATAATTTTTTAAGGTTCTTGGACTCTCTATATAGAATATTGCTTCCACATTTGTTTCCGATTCATCTATCATGCTTTTCAAATACCAGGCTTCATTGGCATTGGCATGACCATCAGGAGTCATCCCCTCATTCATACAATTATCAAGTAAATCATCAGCCGGTGCTCTATAAATATCCATCGTCTTTCCATAGGCACCTTCCCTCATAAAACGCATCGTAAATCCTACCAGATTCTTATGCTCCACATCCGGAATACAGTTCCACAACATATCTTGATATAGGGTATTATTCATATGGAGGTTCATATCACAATCAGTATACTCAATATGTTTGCTTCCACAGTGTTCCATTTCCAAACCCTTCGGAAAATGAAACTTTGTTGGAATAGATAATTCTAAAGGCTCATCCACTTCAAAATTTGAAGTATCAATATCTTCCACACGGTATATATTCCCGGTATTTATATTCACAACTGCCCATTCACTATACCCCAGAGCTATTATCTCATCACTACTTGATTCCAAATCATCTTCATAAAGAGAATTACCCGATTCTATCTTTTTGAGAATATAGTTTCTTTTGAATGTTGCCCCCTTATTTATACTGGTCCATGTGGATACTTCAACTCTATCATAGGGATGGAGAGCTCCTTTTATTTCCACCTTCATCCTTATGAGAATATAACTCTTCCCCTGGGAGAAGAGTTCATAATAGGTTGGCTTTCTATCCCTCATATGATGATTGGCTGTTTCCTGAAGGAACTTTACCAATACAGAGGGCTTTATGTTGTTATTCGCATCAACATCGTGAGCCATAACCTCAAAGTATTCTTTATAACATTTGTACTCTCGTTCCATAACACTCATTAAAAGGTTGCAACCTCGGGATCTGCAGGAAGAGAAGCCTTAACACTTTCACAATATAATACGGGACCGGCTTCCCCATAGACAGGAGTTTCCTCAACCTTGATGATTGCGTCTATGTCCACCCATCCACCATGCTTGACGTTGTTAGTTCTTTCATAAACTGCCAACAATCCGGCAAATTGAATATCAGCCGCACAGCAGGTCATAACATGTCTGCCAAATACGAAACTCCTTTCAGGTAGTCCCGGCCCTTTGGCAACGCGACCTTTTACCACCACTCTCTTTCCATCGTATTTCTCTGCCTCATCATTTACATCCCTGTACCATTCAGCGAAATCCTCTTCCTTTATGGCAATAGGATTTGCTTCTATATCGAAGGGAAGCGGATCCTCTATAGTATCAGGCTCGGTATCGTTGGGTCCATATTCATAGATGATCTGATTCTTCTTATTGGCAACCCTTACTATTTTATGGAACTCAATTTTTATATCTTCAGTAAAGGTCTCTCTATCACAACGATTAAACACCACCAGGTCTGCCGTCTTCAGTTTATCAAAAACCTGCTGCCTCATATTCTGATTGAAGGTTAAAAAGGTGGTGGCGTCTGAAAAGGTCATTTCCTGATAAACAATCCAGTTCTCAGGCATTCCCGTGAACAGTTTTTCCAATAGCCACATTCCGTTATATTCTATGATGACTCTTTCCGAATTATGCTTGCTAATCAAGGCATCCAAATAATCAGGATTGATGTCCTCTTCACTATCAATGATTTCTATATCTATGTTCTTCGGGTCTCCATTAAAGGAAGAAGGGTCATACTCCACTTCTCCTTCTTCACAAACCAGCAGCAAACTCTTTTCACCATTATTAAAGTCACTTCCCTCCAGCACCTCCTGGATAAATGTTGTCTTACCGCTTTCCAGGAAACCTGTGAAAAGATACACGGGTATTTCTTTTACATATTCTCTGCTATTCAATTCTTATCTCCTGAATCAATTCTAACAAACCCAATTTAAGTAAAAGTCTAATTAGATTCCGAACAGTTCCTTTACCGCGTCCTCTTCCAGTCCGGCACCGATGACACAAATCATACCTGTAGTGCCGGCAGGACCTGTTCTAACATCCGGTTCTCCAGGAACATAATCGAAGTGAATCCACTCACCATCAATACCTTCTACAACACCTTTTGCTCTAAGAACTTGCCCGTATGCTGTAAAGTTAGAGAGCTCATTAAGATAATTCTTAATCTCATCCATAGAGAATTTCTTTAGGGTCTCTACACCCACACTTTGGAACACCTCATCTGCATGATGGTGATGATGATCGTGATCATGGTCATGGTGGTGATGGTGATCGTGATCATGGTCGCAATGATCGTGATCGTGATCATGTACGCAATGACCGTGTTCATGGTCGCAATGTTCGTGATCGTGGTCGTGATCGTGATCATGATGGTGATGATGGTGGTGCTCCTCCTCAACTTCACCTGCAAGTCTTGCCAGCTCTGCAGCTATTCCACTCCTTTTTTCCATGGTCTCCAAAATCTGCAACCCCGTCAGGTCGTCCCATTCCGTTGTGATTATTTCCGCATCAGGATTGTGCTCCTTTAACATCTCCACAACCTGTCCTAGTTTTTCCTGACCCAAACCCTGTGTATGACTAAGCACTATGGCACTGGCATTCTCAATTTGATTATTAAAGAATTCGCCAAAGTTCTTCATATACATCTTACACTTCTTCGCATCCACTACTGTGGTAAACCCATTTAGCTCTATCTCATCATTATTCAGATTCTCTACAGCCAAAATTACGTCACTTAGTTTACCCACACCGGAGGGTTCAATTAGTATTCTGTCCGGAGAAAATTCTTCAATTACCTGATTTAAGGCAATACCAAAGTCTCCCACCAGGGAACAGCAGATGCAACCTGAATTCATTTCATTTATTTTGACTCCGGAATCTCTAAGGAATTCACTGTCTACACCTATATCTCCAAATTCGTTTTCTATAAGCACTACCTGTTCACCCTGATAGGCTTCTTGGATTAGTTTTCTTATAAGCGTTGTTTTCCCTGCTCCCAGGAATCCGGAAAAAATATCAACCTTCGTCATTACTATTCATCCCTTTCATGATTCTTTTTTTATTATTATGTAATTGTTTATTGATTCTATCATTGCTTACACAGCAAAATTGGGCGTTTCCGCCACATAATTATAATACCACAAATCAAGTCTTTTTAACAGTCAGGGGCTTCCGAATCCTGCCCCCTCACATAGGAGTCCAAATCCTGCCCCCTCACCAGCTCTTCCTCAATATTTCTTATAACCGAATAAATATTATCGCTCCCATATCCATAGCTATATAGTTTTCTTGCAATTCTTGATTTAATCTTTTCAGGCAACCTTCCCCTCTCATCCAAATCATTTGAATCAACCATTTTCAGGGCAACTCTGAATGCTTTTTCTCTTTCGGTTTCTTTGGACGATTCCATTTCATTTCCCGAATTCAATTCCATATTGTTTAACCATTCGTCATAGCCATCTTTTATATCTTCATCGGAAACGCCTCTACTTCTTAATTCCCTTCTTGCTCTATTAAACGCCCATCCTTTACTTTCAGCGTAATTAAAAAAAGAGCATGCATATTTAATGTCATTTAAATACCCATAATCTACAAATTCTTCAATGAGCGCGTTTATTTCCTCTGCACCATAGCCGATGTCCAAGAGTTGCTTTCGAAGCTCCTCCACCGTCCTTTGCCTATAAGCAAGTTTCCCCAGTGCCACATCTCTAATATCTCTTGTATTTGGTTTACTCATGCCGACGCCTTATTCCCTTAAACTAAGAGACGGTTCCTTTAGAACCGCCTCAAACTATTCTTTTTTACCATTTTCCTGTTCATCCAGACGATCAAGCACACGCCTATATCCGTCTGCACCATATGTAATGCATTTGTTAATACGACTTATTGTTGCCGTAGATGCCTTGGTGAGTTTTTCAATTTCACTATAGGTTTTCTTATTGTACAGAAGCTTGGCAACCTGAAGCCTTTGAGAAATGGCACGTATTTCATTGACAGTGCATATATCCTCAAAGAATCTATAACAGTCTTCTCTGTCTCGCAAGGTTAAAATACCATCGAACAATTCATCCAATTCCGGACTCTGAAATTTAGAATCATAAGCCATACGAATACTCCCTATGAAGAACAATCAGATAAAACTTTCAGCCCTACGGACTCATAGAGAGATTATATCACTTTCATGCGCTAAAGTCAAACAGTGAAATAGCTTTTTCTAATTGTTGATCCTTGCTGCCGAAATTGTAATTGGACACTTTATAATCCGGCGAGACCCCTATTCCGTCTATCTTCACTCCTTCAGCAGGGTAAAACTCTTTAGTTGTAAGATTGATTGCGCTTCCATCTTCAAACACATGGGTTTCCTGAATCAATCCTTTACCATAGGTCTTGGCGCCAACCAAGTCACCTGCCTTGGCAACTTGAACTGCAGCCGCTACCATTTCTGCCGCGCTCGCTGTATTCTCGTTTATGAGGACTACAAGTTTCATCCCTGTTTTTCTGTCATCTGAATTATAGTTTTCTCGTTCTGCAGATTTATTCACCGTATATGCCAGCATGCCTTCCGGTAAAAGTCTGTCCGCCACGCTGACACCTACATCAAACAATCCCCCCGGATTATCCCTTAAATCAAGAATCAAGCCTGCCAGGTTTTCCTTCTCAAATGCAGAAAGAGCAGTATCAAATAATGAATATGTATCCTCACCGAATAAGCGAATTTTAATGTATCCCAGCTTATCGTCTGCTATTTTCTTACTGTCAACACTAACACCCTTTACATCACCACGTATGATGTCAAAGGTTTTCTCCTCTCCATCCCTGATTACAATAAGCTCCACCTTTACTCCCGGGTCACCCTTTAATGCCTCAATCATATCTTCAGTAGATTTATAGGATACCCCATCAACCTTCTGAATAACATCACCCTCCTGGACTCCCGCCACATCCGCAGGTCCTCCCGGTATAACATCGGTGATTATAAAACCGGATTCATCCTCTATAAAAACAATACCGGTTCCCGTAAAGGTACTATTGATATCCAATTGCAATTGTTTTAATTCCTCGGCATTCATATATCTGGAATAAGGATCATCCAGATTGTCCAACATAGATCTATAGATAGCATCCATCTGTTGATCCCTGTCATATTCCTTCAGATATGAGTTTTGTATTTGCTCGTCTATTATTTTAAACTTGCTTACATTAACTTCCTCTGCAGAAGGCTCCAAGTCCTGTTTATTTACAATTTGCAGATTAGAGGTGCGTAAATATAACGCCAAAGCAGCCATGGTTAGCGCCACAGCGAACAGCATGACCGTTATTACTAATACTGCTGTTGAACCTTTACTTTTCATCGACAGATAATCCTTATCTAATAATCAAGTCCTTCCAGATTTAGCTGAATATATTCTCTTCCATTCCATTCCTGGGATTCTAAAAATCCAATACAGGTTATGGGTCCGGCGGAAGATCCTTCATTGATATAATTACTAACCTTTTCTTCGGTTTTATCTGGATTTCTAAAATCCAGGCATTTTAAAATCTCACCATTTGGAAGTATTCCATCAATTCTGATGAACTTTCCATCTTGCCCGATTCTGGTATAACTCAGATCCTTAAAATCTATTCCCACCATAGGCCTGGGATTATTCTTTCCAAAGGGTTCTATCTTGTCCTGCATATGAACAAATTCCAGAGACACGCTGTCGGGCTCTATATAAATCTCAGGCTTCGGCTTTTGATTGAACAATTGGGGGTTATTTAGAAATAAACCTTCCGTCTCCTTTTCCAATATGGTCCTCAGTTCACCCAGCCTGCTTCCCTCTATTGTAAATCCACAGGCTGCAGCATGTCCACCAAATCTTATAAATAAATCGCTATGGCTATTTAGTAATGAAAACAGGTTTATACCATCCGGGCTTCTTCCGGTTCCTTTGTATAGACCGTCTTCTATGGATGTTACTATTATTGCAGGCACCTTATACTTTTCTTTTAATCTGCCCGCAACTATTCCGATTACACCTTCATGAGCATCATTTAGTTGAACAAAGATATGATGGCTACCCGTTTTTACAGAATCCGCAGAATGCCCCTCTGATCTTAGAATGTCTTCTGACTCCTTGACCAATTCCTCCTGAACCGATCTTCTTCTAGTATTACATTCAATGATTCTATCTGCCATCTCAGCAGCTTTTTTAGAATCCCGTTCTTGCATAAGCCTTGCTGCCAGAGTAGCATCTTCCATTCTTCCTGCCGCATTAATATGAGGAACTATAACGAAAGAGAGATTCTTTGATTTGATGCTCCCCATATTCAATCCGGTTTTTTCTATCAATGCTCTTAGTCCCGGCCGCTCAGTGATATTAATTGCCCTTAGACCATATTTGGCAAGAGTTCTATTCTCATCAATTAAAGGCACAATATCTCCCACAGTTCCGATTCCTACCAAATCAAGATTCCTTGTTAGAATTGATTTCGATATTCCTGTAACCTCCACTAAAGCCTGAGCAAGTTTAAATGCAACACCAACCCCTGCAAGGTATTTAAAAGGATAATTGCAATCGGGGTGTTGGGGATCTATTATTAGGCAGTCAGGTATTTCATCCCTGATAGAATGGTGATCTGTAATCAGGATTTCCATGCCCAGTTTTTTTACATACTCCACTTCCTCAACGGAGGTGCAACCACAGTCAACGGTAATGACCAAATCGGTTCCAGCAGATTTTATTCTATCAAGGGCAGAATTATTCAGTCCATATCCTTCATCAAACCTTGATGGAATATAATAAGATACATTTGCTCCGATTTCTCTAAGCACGTCTCTAAGCAGAGCTACAGATGTAACGCCATCCGTATCATAGTCACCATAGATACAAATCTTGTCATCATTTTCGATTGCAGATAGAATTAAATCCACCCCTGCTTCCATATCGTGAAGCAGGAATGGATCATATGTCTTTTGAGGCTTATCAGAAAGGAATTCCTCTATGTCTTCTTCCTTATATATTCCCCTCTTATTCAAGATTTTCAGTATATTAGGATTCAATTCCATAATTGACTAAGGCAGGAAATAAAGCGGGTCCGTCTGAACACCGTTTACTCTAACTTCAAAATGACAGTGAGGTCCCGTGGACCATCCGGTAGACCCCATATATGCAATTATCTGACCTTGCTCTACGTATTCTCCGGGACCAACAAGTATTTCTGAATTATGGCCGTATACCGTGGAATAGCCTTCATCGTGAATCAAATACACCGCATATCCGTAGCCTCCTGACCAACCGGTGGCACTGGATACATATCCGCTTCTTGATGCATATATCGGAGTATAATAATCCGCTGCTATATCTATTCCACCATGGTTGGTTGAACCGATGGCCACATCATCTCTATATCCGAAATAGGATGAAAGCACTCCTCCGCATGGCCAAATAAATCCTGTATCGCTGAATCCGGAGAAGTTTAGATAAAGCTCACTGGTATCATCTCCGGTTGCAGCAGCTAATGCAAGTTGCCTCATTATTTCAGCCTGTTCCTCTGCAAGAACCTCAGCCAGTCTCTCTGCCTCTGCTTCATACTCTTCTATCTTTGCCTGAATCTCCTCCAGAAGCAATTCAACTTCTTCCTTTGCAGTTTCAGCTGCAGCCCTTCTGTCCTCCAATACGGCCATCTCCGTATCCAATCCATATTTGGCAGTTTCCATATCCGAAAGAATTTCTTCCATCACCTCGTGAGTTTCTTCCAATTCTTCCAAGGTCTTTTGGTCACTGCTGTAAATCCTTTGTACCAAGGCAAGGTTGGATAAAAGGTCCGAAAAGTTTTCGGAATCCAAAAGAATATCAAACATTCCAATGGCTCCGCTTTTATACATATTTCTAAGTCTGTTTCCAAGTCCACCCTTTTGGTCGTTAATTGTCCGATTCATCATGTCAATACGCTGATTCATATCGTCAATTTCAGACTGCTTTAAATCTATGCTTCCCTGGAGTTCCTCCACCTCTTCATTGATGGTAGCAAGGGCTTCCTGTTTCTCTTCCAATTCCGCAAGCATTTCTTCTTTTTCGGATCTGGCAGATTCCGCCTGTTCCTTCGCCGCCTCTAATTCCTCAGCCGTAGACAATTCAGTCTCTGTATCTTCCTCCTCGTCTACCTCTTCATCCGCTCTGGAATATCCGGGGAATGCAAAGAGCATGGCAATTATCGTAAAGATAGTTACCAGGGTCACGAATTTCTTATTAATTGCTTTAGCTATGCTGTTCCTATTCTTCATATCTAATTATCTGTCCAAATATCTTCTCATGGATACTATACTTCCGCTTGCCCCTATGCTTACGCCCATGGCTATAAAAATAATTATTAGATTTATTGCCAGGAAGGTAGCCGGAACAGGTGGTGTACCCAGAATGGTGAGAACCTGTCTACCTGCAAGTTTAATAACTTCTTCGTAAATCAAATATGTAACCCCCGCTGAAATTAGGGATGAAATAATACCTATTACAATACCCTCAACCAGGAAAGGACCTCTGATAAACCAGTTGGTTGCTCCGATATACTTCATAATCGAAATCTCTCGCGCTCTGGCCAAAACCGTAAGCTTTATGGTATTCGCAACAACAACAACGGAAACGACGATTAGGAATGCCATCAAGATCAAGGCACCAACCTGGAGAAAATTCGACACCCTCATAAGTTTATCAACAGTTTCCTGGAAAAAGCTTATATCCTCGATTCCCTCTAATGTTTCCAGCTTATCAAATACCTTATTCGCCGATTCCAGTGAATCCACACTGACAACTATTGAATTCGGGAGAGGATTGTCACCCAAACTATCCAAGAGATATCCGTTCTCCCCCCATCTGGTTTTTAATATTTGCAGTGCCTCTTCCTTTGTTCTAAATACGGTCTCCTTCACACCACCAAAGGTTTTAATGGTATCCATCATAACCTTTGCTTCGCCTTCAGTCACATCATCATATAAATAAACCTCTATCTTCTCGTAATCGTTTTTTATCATTTCCGAGAATAGGTTTATGTTTACAACAATAACGAAGAATATGCCTAAAATAAGCATCATGGCAGTTATAGCAAAGATTGATGCCAATGCCATTCCCTTATTTCGCCATATCTGTTGGAAGGCCTGTTTTATGTTATATCCCAATCTACCCATCGATGGCCTCCGTTGTTATATCTATTTCTTTTATATCGTCCTCATTAACTCGTTTTTTCCTGATTTTGATTTTCACATCATCATTTTCATCATCCGGTATTGGTTCAAAGGTCTGGTCTTCCTCTTCTTCTCTGCCATACAATTCATCAACCACAGCAAAAACTGAATCTGCATCTGCCTTTGGAGATTCTTCTCCGCTGTATTCTTCATATCCGTAGTCACCGGTTTCATCTCTAACTATGTGACCGGATTCAATAGCAACTACGCGCTTCTGCATTCTGTCTACTATGTCCTTTGCGTGGGTAACCATCACCACTGTCGTTCCTGTATCATTTATATCTTCCAGAAGCTCCATGATACCCGTTGCCGTATCAGGATCCAGGTTACCTGTAGGTTCGTCTGCAATCAAAAGAGAGGGGCCATTTATTATTGCCCTTGCGATTGCAACTCTTTGCTGTTCGCCTGCAGATAATTCAGTCGGGTATTTACTCGCCTGATCTGCAATACCAACAATACTAAGAACCTGTGGCACACGTTTCTTTATTTTAGACCTGGGTTCATGAATTGCTTCCATAGCAAAGGCCACATTTTCAAATACCGTCTTTTTATTAAGCAATCTGAAGTCTTGGAATACTATGCCCACCTTCCTCCTATACTTAGGAATCTCACGGCTGGAGAGTTTAGTAACTTCCTGACCATCAACAATAATGCTACCTGAGTCGGCGTTGACTTCTTTTAAAATAAGTTTAATGAATGTTGATTTTCCGGCACCGGATGGTCCCACTAAGAATACGAAATCCCCTCTTTCGATATGAATACTTGCATTCTCTAATCCAACATTGCTGTCATACATCTTTGTTACATTGTCAAATGTAATCATTTAAATACCCCACGTTAGCAAATTATTAAAATTTTAATCCCATGTAAGTATACAACTTTATCCTTAATTTGTGAAGCCATTTCTTAAGAAAATTAAGAAATGACTTCATGAAGATTTTGTGATATCATCTGACAATAAAGATATTGGAATCATTTTGAAGCAATAGTTTATGCCTAAAGCGAATAACAATAAATTAATACTTACAGTGTTCCTTGTTGCAATGGTTTCCTTTGGTTGGGGGTTATCCTTCTTGGCCATTGCTTTACTTGTTAAAGTAATGGAGCCATTTCAACTCTTAGCCGCTCGTTGGGCTCTCACCGGATTATTCTTTCTTGCCCTAATCCTAACTAAAAAGATCAAAGTAAAACTCGACTTTCATAAGAAAAGCACCTTATTCTTATTATGCACGGGATTATTTGAACCCTGCGCCTACGATATATTGGAAACATACGGTATCAAAATGACCTCTCCATCCGTAAGCGCCATCTTTGTCGCAACCATACCGTGCATGACATTGATTATAGGTATGCTTTTCTTCAGGTATAAAACGGATTCCAAACTAACCATTAGCCTTATAATCACCTTTGTTGGTGTTGTTATAGCAACCTTCTTCTCACCAAACTTCTCAGTGGGAGGAACTCGACTCGGCATGCTGTTGATGCTTTTTGCAGTTGTTGTAGCCCGTCTATACAGCCTTTTCAGCAAGCGAGCCTCCCAAGACTATGATGCCACTTCCATAACCACCGTCATGGTAATAGAATCAGCAATTGTATTCAATATAATAGCCCTATTAAAGGGCTATGGTTTAAAGACTTATTTAATTCCATTTGAAAGCCTTTCGGCACTTGGAAGCTTACTCTTCTTATCCTTTTTCTGCGCCTTTGCCTCCTATTTCTGCTACAACAAACTCCTGAGTTATTCAAATCCGGCACTGGCCAATAACATCGTAAGCAGTCTCTCCACAATCATAGGTGTTATAACGGGAATACTGATAACCCATGATGTCTGGGGATGGTATACTGTAATCGGTCTACTTATTACTCTAATAGGCGTTTGGATGTCCGGCAGACAAATGCAGGACGACAATCAGTAAACGCTTTTTACAGCCTGGACTATAGAAGAAGCATCCATTCCGTATTTGGCCTTTAATTCATCCGGTTTACCGGATTCTCCAAATGCATCATGCTGCCCTACCATGGCTATTTTTACCGGGTATTCCCTGGATAACAATTCTGAAACAGCGCCTCCCAGTCCACCTATAATTGAATGCTCCTCGCAGGTTACAATGCGGCCGGTTTCCTTTGCTGCCTGTATGATAATATCCTCATCAAGGGGCTTAATAGTATGGATATCTATTACCCTGACATCCACACTTTCTTCCTGCAATCTCAACGCAGCGTCCATGGCTTCCGCCACCATTATTCCTGTTGCGATAATTGTAACATCCTTACCGGATCTAAGGAGCTTGCCCTTACCTAATTCTATACTGTCCTCTTCCGTATAAAACTCAGGAACCGTCGCTCTCCCCAATCTTACATAGGCAGGTCCTTCCATTTCAACCACCTGTCTAATGAGTTTTTCCGCACTAACTCCATCACTGGGATTCACAACAGTCATTCCGGGAATCGTTCTCATTAGCGCTATATCCTCAAAGGTCTGATGGCTGGCGCCATCTTCTCCAACAGTTATTCCTGCATGAGTCGCACATATTTTTACATTGGCATGTGTATAACCTATGGAATTTCTTATTATTTCAAATGCCCTTCCTGAAGCAAACATTGCAAAGGTAGATGCGCAAACCGTCTTGCCCGACAAAGCAAGACCTGCAGCCATTCCATATAGGTTTTGCTCTGCTATACCCGCATTAAAAAAACGGTCAGGATAAACCTTTGCAAACTCGCCACTTTTAGTTGAACCGGAAAGATCCGCATCCATGACAATTAAATTTGGGTATTCTGCACCTAATTCAACAAGTGCTTTTCCATATGCTTCTCTGGTGGCTCTTTTGTTTTCCATTACCACTCACCTCCCAGTTCTTCTACAGCCTTTTTGGCCTGCTCTTCATTTGGTGCCTTCCCATGCCAGCCTGCTTGATTCTCCATGAAGGATACGCCTTTACCTTTTACAGTCTTGGCGATAATCACGGAAGGTTTATCTGAATTGATTCCCAAAGAAGCATCTCCTCGATTAACCTTATCCAATGCTCCAAGTATGTCTTTAATATCATGTCCGTCAACGGAAAGCACGTTCCAACCGAAGGCACGGAATTTTTCATCGATAGGCTTTACAGTCATAACATCATCGTTAGCTCCGTCTATCTGCAAACCGTTCCAATCCACAAAGGCAACCAGATTACTCAGGTTGTAATGAGATGCAGCCATTGATGCCTCCCATACCAAGCCTTCCTGGAGCTCCCCATCACCTAAGATGACAAATACTCTACCGGGATCCTCATCAATTTTATTCGCAAGTGCCATACCAACCGATGCAGATATACCTTGTCCCAATGAGCCTGTGGACATTTCAATTCCGGGAACCTTATCCATATTGGGATGTCCCTGGAAATTGCTTCCCATCTTTCTGAGACTCATCATTTCCTCTACTGGGAAAAACCCTCTTTCTGCTAGAGCAGCATATTGAACCGGCGCTGCATGTCCCTTTGATAGAACCAGCTTATCTCTTCCCTTCATTTTGGGATTGGTTGGATCAATATTCATTTCGTCGAAATAAAGGGCAGTTACTATATCCGCAGCGGATAAACTTCCTCCCGGATGACCTGATCCTGCCTTATATACAGCTTTGATTACATCCACACGAATAATGTTTGCAATCTTTTTTAAATCCTCAATGCTGTATTTTCCTTTATTAGGATTATTGTTCATAATACTTTTCTGCCTCCAATTAATAACAATTCATTTTGTATAACATTGTTTTAAAAATTTAACTTTTGTAAATCTTAACCTTTGACTTTTTCTTTACATGACTGTTTTTTACACAAATGTTTCTTTACAGGCCCAGGAATATCTTTGCCATCAAGAAATAAATGGATAATGCCACCGCATCGGAAATCGATGATATGGCAGGATTGGCAATGAGTGCAGGGTCGGCCCCCAGTTTCTTAACCAATAGAGGAACCATGCTGCCAAGCATTTTAGCAAATACAACTATGCATATCATAGCGCTACAAACCGTCAATGCTATCATGGGACCATCCCCATCCAGGAAAATAACTCTGGCAAAGTTAAGAGCACTTAGAAGCACTCCTATAGCTGCTCCAACCCTGACTTCCTTCCATAGTATCCTGGGGAAATCCTCCGGCTCAACCTCCCCTGTTGCAATACCACGGATGATTAGAGTAGCTGCCTGAGATCCTGTATTTCCGCCGGTTCCCATCAGCATTGGCATATAGGAAACCAGACTGATTACCTGGGATAATTGTCCTTCAAATGAGGAGATAATCATACCGGTAAAAATATATGCCACCATCAATATTACCAACCAGGGAAGCCTGTTTAAAACATGTTGTTTAACAGGTGTATCCAGGTATTCTCTATCCGAATCATCGAAGTCAATAATACCACCCATACGCTCGATATCTTCTGTGGTTTCTTCTTCGATTATGTCCAGGATATCGTCGAAGGTTATGATACCCACCAATCTTGATTCATTATCCACAACCGGGAGTGCCAGGAAACCGTATTTTGTAAAGTCCGCTGCAACATCTTCCTGGTCTGTATAGACGTTTTCGGAAACGAATTCCGTACGCATAATATCGTTTATACGGGTATCGTCCTCGCTGGTTACAATTGTGGAAAGAGATACGATACCGATAAGCTTTCTTCCCATGTCCTTTACATAACATGTATAGATAGTTTCGGCATCAATACTTTCTCTTTTGATATGATCCAGCGCTTCCCTAACCGTCCAATCCTTCTCAAGACTTATGTAGTCAGGGGTCATCAAGGTTCCTGCGCTGTTTTCCGGATAGTTGAGGAATGTATTAATAAGCTTCCTCTCAGACTTCGGCGTCTTCTCCAAAATCTTGCTGACGACGTTGGCAGGAAGTTCTTCCAAAACGTCTATCTTATCGTCGAAGTCCAATTCATGAATGATATACTCTATTTCCTTATCATTGATGATTTCTACAATTTTATTTCTGTCATCCGTGGGAAGTTCAGCAAATACTTCTACTGAAACATCCTTCGGAAGCATTCGGAACAAAATGACGGTATTCTGAATACTCATTTCTTCCGTCACCTCTTCCAAAAGCTCCGCAATATCAACGGAATTGAACTTAAGAAGCTCATCCCTTGCAGCAAAGTATTTCTTCTCTTCCAATAGGGATAGTATTTTCTCCAGCCCCTCTTCCATCAATGCATCTCTATCTATATTTGCAATATTGATATCCGGCATAGGTTCCCCTCCTTTCTTTATTATTTATCTTTTTGGGCAAACTATGTGGTTATTATTCTTATGTAGCTACCCAAATTCAGGTTTTTAGCCCATAGATATTCCAATTATACAACGTATACGAATAATGGTCAAAGAAAATAGATATGTTTCTTTATTCCTAAAAATCTATAAATGTGCATTTTTTGGGATTTTTTGTTGGTTGACTACCCAATTCTCTGGTGTTACACTTGCCTTGGGCTTATTTGTTTTTGGACCCAATAATAAACTTTTTTCATTTAAATATTTTTGTTGAAATAATCAAAACAACAAAAGAGAATTCTCATACTTAAAGAGGAAAGGAAATGCTATGGGAAAGTTAGTTCAAAAGTACATTGATATTGCTAAGGAAAAGAATCCGCATGAGCCGGAATTCCTGCAGACAGTAGAGGAAGTACTCACCTCTATCGAACCGGTTTTGGAAAAGCATCCGGAATATATTAAGGCCGGACTTATCGAAAGACTTATCGAGCCAGAACGCGGTGTTATGTTTAGAGTACCATGGGTTGATGATAAGGGTGTAGTACATGTAAACCGTGGTTACAGATTCCAATTCAGCAGCGCACTTGGACCATACAAGGGTGGAATCAGATTTGCACCAAACGTATACCCCGGAATCCTGAAGTTCCTCGGCTTCGAGCAGATATTTAAGAACAGCCTTACAGGTCTTCCAATCGGAGGCGGCAAAGGCGGAGCTGACTT
This sequence comes from uncultured Eubacteriales bacterium, assembly GCA_902766915.1. GTDB lineage: Bacteria > Bacillota > Clostridia > Peptostreptococcales > Anaerovoracaceae > Eubacterium_B. Next base: position 2,538 of record CACXFN010000057.1, on the reverse strand, counting down.
TGATCCCAATGGAAAATCCGACGCAGAAATCATGAGATTCTGTCAGTCATTCGTAACAGAGCTCTTTAGACATATAGGTCCTGACACAGATGTACCTGCCGGTGACTTAGGTGTTGGCGGAAGAGAAATCGGTTACATGATGGGTCAGTATAAGAGACTTGCAAACCGCTATGACGGAACATGGACAGGAAAAGGAACCTCCAACGGTGGTTTGGCCGGAAGAAACGAAGCAACAGGATTCGGAATTGTATTCTATGCTCGCGAAATGCTGAAATACTTCGGCGAAGAAATGGAAGGAAAGACAGTAGCTCGCTCCGGATTCGGCAATGTAACATGGGGAACAGCAACAAAGCTTACACAGCTTGGTGCTAAGGTTATAACAATCTCCGGTCCCGACGGATACATCCATGATCCTGATGGTATCACCGGAAAGAAGATTGATTACCTAATCGAACTCAGAAATTCCGGAAAGAATATCTGTGCACCATATGCAAAGAAATTTAAGAGCGCTAAGTTCTTTGCTGGAAAGAAGCCATGGGAAGTAAAGGCAGATTTGTATATCCCATGCGCAACGCAGAACGAGATTCAATTGGCAGATGCTAAGACAATGGTAAAGAATAAAGCCAAGTATCTCTGCGAAGGTTCCAACATGCCTACCACAAATGAAGCTATCGCTTACCTCCAGGAACACGGCGTAAAAATCGGACCTTCCAAGGCAGCAAATGCCGGCGGCGTAGCATGCTCCTGCCTGGAAATGAGCCAGAATGCAGAGCACATCATCTTCTCCAAGGAAGATGTTTACAAACAGCTGGAAGGAATCATGGTTAACATCTTTAAGCTTTCTGTAGATGCATGTGAACGCTATAAATTGGGCGACAACCTGATTGCAGGTGCTAATATCGCAGGATTCGAAAGAGTTGCAGAAGCTATGATACTCCAGGGTATTGTATAAGCATCTAACGCGAATACTAATAAAGACATAAATACATCAAAGGACGATTGCATAGGCAATCGTCCTTTTTTAACCCTTGCAACTAAAGGGAGATAGCATGACCATTATCCAATAAATATAGATATGTCTCAGCCACCGGAGAAAGGCCAGCGGTCTCAAGGGCCTTTTGATAAATCTCTAATTGTCCTTTGTATTCATTTCGAATACGATTCTCTTCCTCCTCTATCGGTTTACCCGGATCTATCCAATTACTTTTATAGTCAATTAGAATCGTCTTCCATTTACCATCTGATGCCTGTTCCCTGAAGTAGCAGTCAATAATACCTTGAACCAAAATATCTGCTTCAGTTTCAATAGTCTTTTTTATTCGAAGGGTAAAAGGCCTTTCCTTTTCCAATAAACCTTTCGCATCAGCTTCGATTGCACGTTTTCCGATGGATGAAGAAAGGAAGTCCTTTATCTTTTCCGGATTAATAGCACCCGCCTCTTCTTCTGATATAATGCCCCTATCAATCAACTCATTCACACACTTTAATACGGCCAACTCCAAATCGGAGGATCCCATATTGCTAAAATCCCCAAAGGAGATACCCTCTATTATCTTGTGATAAATCGTTCCTCTCTCTGCAGCCGTAAATCTTTTCTTTTTGTTATCTAAATCCCCGGTAAACCTTCCCCTGTAGGTATTTTCAAATTCCGCAGTCGCCCCTTCATAGGCCTCCTTATTAAGCTCACTGACGGAATACTTTGATTTCAACTTACGCGCATTTTCAAATGGATATTTATAATTAAGTCTTTCCTTTAATAGGCTTACTGTCTCTTCATCCAGCTTTTCCGATTCATTTATTACCCCTGGATCAGTTTCTCGGGTTCCGGCTGTATTGGCATTCACATCATTTAAACCCTGAATGGTATATGGAACAGATGGCGCAATCATACCAAGGAAACTGCTATAATCATACATCCCTGATTCCGCCTTATTGCAAAAGCCATCCTTCCTTTGATGTGCCACCAAATAAAGTCTGTCTCTTGCACGAGTCATAGCCACATATAGAATTCGGATTTCCTCCTCCAATTCCTCAGCCTGCTTCTTATTATTCACCAGGGTTTGCATCAAGGTTTTATGAGTCCAATGAGCCTCCCTGTCCACCATCTTTATTCCAAGTCCTATATCCTTATGAAGGTCAAATACACTACCTTTCGAATTGCGCAATTTCTTTCCCATGCCACTTACAATAACCATGGGAAACTCCAAGCCCTTACTCTTATGAATGGTCATAATACTAACGCTGTCATTCTGATCCCTGTCAGCAATACTATCCTTAGCCTCAGCCATTTTGATTCTGCCTCGTTTAATTGCATCCACATATTTCAGGAAATCGAATAATGTTCCCTGTCTGGCGGATGAATAGCTCTCTGCCAAATCACAAAGCATTCTCAGATTTGCCTGTCTTTTATTGCCTAGAGGAAGCGCACCCATTACGGAATAATATCCACTATCAATCAGGAGTTTCCATAGGAAATTTGATAAGGTCATGGTTCTGCTCATCTCTCTCCATATGACTATTCTCTCATATGCATCTCTG
>CACXFN010000056.1 GCA_902766915.1 uncultured Eubacteriales bacterium | reverse complement strand
GTGTCATAACATATGCTGGGCAGATAGCATTACATGTAATACCAAGTGGGCCACCTTCCATACCAGCTGTCTTTGTGAATCCGATCAGGCCGTGCTTTGCGGAAACATAAGCAGACTTGAATTCAGATGCTACGAGACCGTGGATGGAGCTGATGTTGATGATTCTTCCCCAACCCTGATCCTTCATGTAATTCCAGCTGTACTTTGTGAGCAGGAACGGAGCAGTCAGCATGAGTCTAATCATGAAATCCCATTTATCTTCTGGGAAATCTGGAATTGGACATACATTCTGAAGTCCAGCAACGTTAACAACTACATTAACTGTGCCAAATTCTTCTACGCACTTGTCAACTACTGCTTTGCAGGTTTCTCTCTGGCTGAGATCTCCGCAGATATACTTCTGACCGAGTTCTTCAGCAGCAGCTTTCAGCTTTTCTTCGTTAACGTCAGCCATCATGACCTTTGCGCCTTCGTCGGAGAACTTCTTAGCTACTCCGAAGCCGATACCACTAGCAGCACCTGTTACGATTGCAACCATTTCTCTTGCCATAGTGTTTTCTTCCTTTCTCTTTAACTATGAATTGGTTATAAGTGGGTAGTTTCCCTTATTAACATAAAGCAATTAATAATTGCCAATAAGGTTCAAAAATCAATGCATAAAAGCATTTATTCAGGTAATAAAACAAGCAATTAAAAGTATAGATAATAAACTTGTTAAATAATTAACCTAAACTATATTATACTATCTTTACATTATATTGTAAAGACATATAATCCACTGAAAAATACTCATAATCTATTGTACCATCCACCGGGAACTCCATAGGCCATCATGTCATCATAGAGCCATCTGGAATGAATTGCTCCAGGTGGTATTTCCCCTATTCTCTTGTCATTTACATAGATCCAATACCTTCGTTGATCCCTCTTATTATAGACATATATCATCTTATCGACTTGATCAAAGGTATATGTCCCCGGGTACTTAACGCCCTTTATAGTGAATGTAGTACCATCTACATGGACATGGGTATTAATGCCTTTATAGGCCATCCATGCAACACCCAAACCATAGAATACCAATAGTCCTGTTGCGGTTTTGCTATAGGGCCAAAGAATTACACCAAACAGACAAAGAACGGCAGTCATTATGAAGTTATTGCTGTAGATTTTTTTATCAACCGCTATGTCATATACCGGCTCATGCTCTTCCGGAACATAGTCTTCCCCTTCCATTTCCGAAAGGGCTTCTCTTTCCGCTTTTCTCTCTGCCTTGGATTTATATTTTGGATTTAACTTTCTAAGCCTCTTATCTACAGCATTATCTTCCGGATGATCATCGAGGAAATCTTCTTCTTGGAAATCCAATGCTTCTATTTCATTCATTGGCTCATCCATTGGTTCCTGTACTACTAAGCCTTCCATTGTTTCGACTGTTTCGATCTTTTTATCACTCATTCCCGGGTATATACTTCTTTCCTAATTAATGTTTTCCTAATTAATGTTCAGTATTATGATTTATGTTCGCGTTAGCTTCTTCAATATTTCAAAAACAGCCTAACATAGGCTATGTAAGCATGATTTCGTATCAAAAACGGAAAACCGTCTACTATTCATTAATAAAAATAACTTTGTTTGAATTTTAACACAAAAAAAAGGGTAATGCAAGATACCCTAAGCTTAAAACACCCAATATGTTGCGAATTATTTAAGCGATGACTTCCAATCAGACTATCCGTCTATTTCATCATACGCTTCATCATACTCTTCGTTTGGATCCAAATCGTACTCCCGAACAATTTTCTTTGGTTCGGGTTTATTATCGTCCAATTTGATTCCCATTAGTCTAGCTCTTCTTCTCAGCTTTTTTTCCTGTTTTTCCTGCTTCTTGGCTTTCTTGGTCTCCGCCCTGGTTTCCTTATTCTCTTTCCAATGTCTGATTATATTTAAAACACATCCTACGGAAAGGATGATAAATACAATTAATAGAGCAAAGGTTTTTACGTATTCCATATAGAATTCCTTAAATGTTTAGATACAGGATACAAGGTGCAAGGTGCAAGATACAACGCACAATGCACAAGGTTCCAATGCACAAGGTACAACGCACATTTTAAAACGTGGGCAAATATTCGTGGGCCTCATAAAAGGACGGCCCCCTTTAGGGGACCGTCCTAAAAGAACTATTATTCGTTAAATTGCTGATAGGCCTAATGCACCTACGAGTAGGAAGCCTCCGCAAGCAACAACGCCCATTACCAGGAGTGTAAGTACGCAGTAACCCATG
>CACXFN010000055.1 GCA_902766915.1 uncultured Eubacteriales bacterium | reverse complement strand
TGTAGATATTTATAGATAATTATATAGATAATCAGCTTCTGTTTTCCTTGATTTCACTAATTGTAAAGAAGACCAAGCCTATCCAAATTATTACCAGGGAGATAAACATAATAAAATCAAAGGGTTCGTGATAGAAGAATACTCCTAATATCATTCCCATTGTCGGACTAATGTATTCCATGAGTCCCAAAGTTATTAAAGGAACTTTTTTTGCAGCATGAGCAAATAGCGCTAAAGGAATCACTGTTAACAAACCCGCAAACATAAGCATAATATATTGGTAGGGCGCTGCTACCGCCAAGGCACCTTTTCCTGTCGCTTCCAGATAGATTATTGCAATTAAAGCTAGCGGTGCAAAAAACATTGTTTCATAAACGAGGGAAATTAATGGCGATTCAGACACTCTCTTTTTTACTGCAGCATAAATAGCAAAGCTTGATGCCAGCCCCAATGCAATTCCGGGGAACGCACGAAAATGAACCAGCTGAATTACAATGGCTAATGTTGCCAACATAAAAGCTATTAGTTTAAAGGTCGTCAGCTTCTCCTTAAAAATAATAATTGCCAATGCACATACAACAAGGGGTTCGATATAATAGCCAATACTGGATTGTATCACATAGCCTGCATTAACTGCCCAAATATATGTGCTCCAATTTGCCGTGATAAGTGCACCTGCACAGAAATATGTGGCCGCCTTTTTTTTATCCTTTAAAATAGGATTAAATATTTCCCCCCAGGAATACTTAGTTCTCGCCATTATGATTCCTACGATGCAAGCCAGCAATACTCTATATAGGATGATAACCCAAGAACTAATTGGCACTAAAGCCTTCCAATACACAGGGAGAATTCCCCATAAAAGCATGCAAATCAGTAGCGCGATTAATCCCTCTTTATATTCACTTCTATTATTATCGCTATTAGTATTACTTTTATCCATTTCTAAATCAGTATCGTTAGTCTTTCCAAAAATTTATTCTTTGCGATTTCATGTCTTTATTCATAGATTTTTGGAATAATAGCCCTCTTCTTTGATAAATCCCATTTTATTAAGGTACGCCATATGGTGTTCTGTAGGGCCACTGTAAATCAATCTATCTATTCCTTCCTCCCTCAGCTTAGTCATCATAAAAGTGCCAATGGAGAAATCTCTGAACTCCGGCAGTGAATAATCCAATAGCAAATCCATTGTTTCATTTGGTGTTTCATTTGGATTATAAGAACCATTAACTGACGCATCCTCCGTCACCTTGCCTAAGGTAATTCCTGCCGGTGCACCTTTACATGTGACTAGATATGCCCGGTTTATCTCATCATACCCTGAGTCTGGATGAATCTTAATTCCCGGGAAACAGCTTTCTATATCTTCCCTGTGCCTCTTAAGCAAATACTGGAGGTATGAGTCTTCCACATCAAGGTTAACCAAGTCATACTGATTTCCGGTATGGCGCATTTTCCACAGAAAATGAATATTAATTGCGATTAAGCAGAAATTCATTATGGCAGTTGGATATGAATGGATAATCAATGCGTACACCATAAATATAAAACTTCCTATGGAGTTTACAATTCTCAGTTTTGCTACAGAAGTCATTAAAAATGACACCAGTACCAAGGCTGAACCTATATAACCCACTAATTCAATAATCATTTTTGTTTCCATTGGTTCTCGGGATCCCCCTTCTCTATAATCCTATATTTATTGCAATTAAAACACTTTATTCAAATATAACTTCCACTTTGTACTCTGGAGAAATGGATGTTACTATGGGTTGGAAAAGGTCCCAAGTCTTCATATTGGCAAATTCCTCAGCCTGTTTAAGGATTGCTGAATCATGAAGCAGGTCTTCCATTCCTGTCATAACCGCCTTCTCTAATTCATTTTGCTGTTCAGTTGTCAATTTAATATCGGTGAAGGCTAAAAGCCCCTTTTCCGTATCCTCAAATTCTATTTTTTCATAATCAGGATTCACATACTGAAGCATCGGATGTGGGACTTTGATTCTTACCATTTTATTATTGTCATCAACTTCTATTCTATCTTTATTTATTTCTGATAAGTTGACTGTATAGATTCCGGTACCATGATAAGTTATTGCCTTAGTCTTTCTGAATATCTCCCAGTTCCATGGGCCTTCCTGAGCCAAGGTAGTCGAATACTGAATCGGCTGTTCCATGACAATAAGCTCGCTATGCTCTTTCGCCTTTCCCAGGACAGCATCTTGGAAATCAACTGCCGTATATCCCGCAAAATGCTCTTCTATTACATCATCAACAATAAGATCCGTTTCCTCACTGCTATGTGACTTTGATTCCAACTGTTTTCCGATTAAGAAAACTACAATCCCACCAATAATTAGCCCCAGGATAAGCCCCTTAATGAAGGTACCCAGAGACCAGCCTTTTACAATCACAACATCTTTATTCTTTTTCATGATTGCCTCCTTGTGGCATTTATAGTATCACGATTTAACTTTAATGTATATTAGCTTTCCTTTTGATTTTTCATCTTCTTCAATTCGGAATTAGCAAAGGGAATAGCGACTATCATGGCAAACACGTCAGCAATTGCTTGAGTTATTTCCACACCAAAGAGACCAAAAAACTTAGGAAGAATCAAAATCAAAGGTATAAAGAATAAGCCACTCCTTGCTGATGCAGTTATAGATGCCTTGAATCCTTTTCCCATTGACTGAAGCATCATATTGGTTATCACGGTATATGCCATAAGAGGTAATGCAACTGCCTGGCAGCGTAGTGCCACCTTTCCCACTTCAATTACCGCCGGGTCATTTCTAAAAAACCCAATTATATTTGGAGCAAAAATAATACATAAAATTGACATGCAGAATAAAAACACGGTTCCGTATTTCACACAGAAGAAATAACCTTCCCTAACTCTGTCCATTTTCTTGGCTCCATAATTAAAAGAACAAACGGGCTGATAACCTTGTCCAAATCCTATTAATGCACTTGCTACAAACATCATGGTTCTGGTGGTTACGCTCATTCCCGCAATAGCCGCCGCACCATAGACACCGGCCGCTCTGTTAAGAAGCACCGTTGCAATAGCCGATAGGCCTTGTCTTATAAGGGCTGGCAAGCCTCCGTTGATTACTTCCTTTATGTAATGGGGATTTAGATGGACATTCTTCAATTTAAGTTTTATATTAGCCCCCTGACGACTACCAATTAGGAGGACAAAAAAGCTAATCATCTGTCCGCTTATTGTGGCAAGGGCAGCACCTCTCACCCCTAAATCAAATATGAAAATCAGTATGGGATCTAAGAAAATATTTATGATTGCTCCGCATAATAAACCAACCATGGCATAGGTTGCACTACCTTGATACCGCAGTTGATTATTCAAAACAAACTGGCTCATCATGAATGGAGCACCTAAAGCAATTATACTTAAATAATTGGCGGTTTCTTCTATAGTGCTATCGGTAGCACCAAGAAACGATGCTAACCCTCTTACATTTATTGTGATAAGGAAGGCAGTAATTATTCCTATGATAATGGAAAGAGCCAGACCGGTTGCCGCCATTTCCTCGGCCTCCCTACCCTTTCTGGCACCGAGCATTCGGGACAGATAATTTCCGGAACCTTGCCCACAGAAGAAACCAAACGCCTGTATTATTGCCATTACTGAAAATGCCAGTCCTACTGCAGCTGTTGCTTCCGTGGAAATTCTACCAACAAAAAAAGTATCCGCCGCATTGTATATGGCGGTGACCAGCATACTTATAATAGTTGGTACTGCAAGGCGAGGAATAAGCTTGGGTATTGGGGTTTCCGTTAGGTCTTTGTATCGAGCCTCTGCAGAATTATTGCTTCTTTCCTTCATTCGTTTACACTTATATTTAAACCTTATACTTCAATCTTACGTTTCTCAGGATCCTTAGCCTGCCTATATAGAACGAATCGCCTGCCAATGGCCTGAACAAATTCAGCACCTATTTCATCCGCAATCCTATTGCAGGTTTCCTTTGCGTCCAGCTTAGCCCCCTCCAGTATGTTACATTTAACTATTTCATGCGCTTCCAAATATTCATCTATACTTCTTATCACTGTAGTTGTCAAGCCCGACTTACCTATTGATACCGTGGGAGAAATAGTATTCGCCATACTCCTCAATTTGCTTCTTTGCTTGCTTGTTAACATTTTTCCTCCAATCATTCCTATTCTTCATTCCCTATTCAAAATATGGGAGTATTCTTTCTTTTATAATCGCCAGGGATTCTTCCATTCCCCAAATAGCTGTCCATTCCGCAAGAATGTGGAATCTAACCAAGTCATTGATATATGTATGATAATACTCCATGGCCTTATCTAAATCCATACCCTGACCCTTCAGGGATATTACGTCCGGCCTTCCATACTCTACAGTAATTTTACATCTCTTCCGTGCAATGGGTATCAACTCATCTACGTTGATGTCTCCCCCATCCTTAGACAGTAAATCTGGGCTTCCATTTGGAAAATCCATCACCGTTATCTCCATTCGATTGGAAAGGGCCGGCCCCGGGAGCAACAATAATTCCTTCATATCTTTTCCGCGGTTTAATTATTCGCAATTCATCAACAGCAAGATACGCCAATCAACAAATTGACCAATTGGTTTCAACTAATAATAGAGTAATTTTACCACAAGGCATTAATCTTTTGAAGAAAGGATTAGAACAATTGACCGGAGAGCAATACATAGACCCAGTGGGCAGAGATTCCAGCAATCAAACCACCTATAGTATGGCTTGTTATGGCTTTTCCAATTAGGTCTTTACAGTCAAGGCTATCCATCATAGAAGCATGAGTGCTTAAGTATCCACTCCAGCACATACACATGGCTGTAAACACAGAGATATCACCTGCACCTATTAAACCATGTCCCGCCAGATTAGACGTTAAACTTAGGGCAGCACCTGCAGCACCCAAGGCAGTTACGGGAACGCCTATTGCTTCAGGGCTGGTGAATCCAAAGAGAGGCTTTAATATAAAATCAACTTTTTCTGCCAAAACAGGAAGAAGCCTGATTCCTTCATAGGCAGCTCCTGTATATCCCCCTGATTCCGAAGGACCGTTTATTAGCATTAGCACGATGGTGCAAATAACCAAAACACCCGGGATGATGCTGATTCCCATTTTAACGCCACTATGACCACCATCTAAAATCGCTGAAATCACACGACTTCCAATTCCCCCATGCCTAATGGGCCGCATATCCTTAGGTGTGCTTCTGATTGCGGCTGAAGTGTATTCTTCTTCTGCAGAATCTCCGAAATACTTCCGAGTGAATCTAAGCATTATGCGAGTACTCACGATACTTCCGATCGTGGCGCCCAGAAGTCCAACGCCAACCGCCAGGCCCAGGGATGTTCCCATCTTTGGTGAAAGGCTGTACATATATGTACATACGATTAGCCCCATTCCAAAGGCAGTCCCCAAATTGGTAAGGGCGGGGAACTCAAACTTTTTAAAATAATGTCTGAAGTGATAGTCATCGGTTAACGCCAGAATCGCAGGGTTATCTGAAAGGAAGGTAGTCACCACACCTAAGGCCGCAGCGCCAGGCAATTTAAACACAGGGCGCATCAAAGGCTTCAGCATTCTATTGGCCAGGGACACAAATCCGAATTCAGAAAACAAAGAAGATACAGCACCCATTATTACGCAAACCGCAGTAATGTATAGCACTGTATCTATTAATAGCCTATAGGCAGTATTCATTATAGTATTAAGTGTATTGGCAAGCCCCATATAGTAAACGAATATTCCAAAGAAGAATAAGAATACTATCGGGAAAATGAATGTTTCGATTGTCAGTTCTTTCTTGAATGAAAAAGAGCCGTTCTGTTTTTTGTCGTCCATATTACTCCTTCTCACGCTTCCAACATATTCTACATTATTGCGTGAGAGTTAGCAATAGGAATGCGTCATGTTATACCCACATAATGCGCCATGTTATTCCCACATATGATTGGCAGTATGCTTATGGTCGACCTCCACCGAAGTCTCCACCGAAACCACCTCCTGGACCACCTCCGTGACCACCCATCATGGCATTATATAGCTCGGTAACCTGTTGACCATTAACATATACCTCGCCACCGGTGATTTCTCCGCCATAATCATAGTCAAAGGGGAATTGTGCATTTATGTTTACAACTCCACCGTTTATATAGAGATATCCATTGCTGTCTAATGCGTCTGTATCACCTGCACTCACGCTTACTGTTATATTACCACCATTAATCTCTATATTAGGCGTATAGTCTGTGACCTTTTGCGCTGCATTCATACCGTCATCATACGCAACTATATTGATATCCCCATCATTCAAAGTGATAACCGTAGACTCAATACCTTCGGTGGCATCGATATTGATGGTTCCACCGTCCACCGTCAAAATTGCATCTGCGTGAATGCCATCATCCATGGCATCCAGATTCAAATTACCATCAATTATATGAACTTCAGTTTCTGCG
>CACXFN010000054.1 GCA_902766915.1 uncultured Eubacteriales bacterium | reverse complement strand
TAAAGAAATCAGTATGTAATGATTAGATATCGAGCATTATAGACATCAAAAACTTTTGGTGGCGGAAGTACGGTTATAAGCCGCCATATAATAATAAAAAACAAATCATGAAACATATACATGATGCCCATGGCCCATTTTTTTTCGATAGGACGATACATCGTTATGAGTTTTGAAAATCAAAGAGTACAAGTCCGCCTTTTCGCTTATGGCCTGTATCCCAGAACTCGGCAAAATCAATCCATTCGAATTCGCTGTAGGTTACGGCTTTTATGTAGAAAGATTTTGAATCATATTTGTATCCATTAATTATGAACCAATGCCAGTCGTAATCCTTATATTTTTTGTTCTTGTGGTTCAGCATCAGCATTGGTATGATGATATAATATACAGATGTAGTTAGTGGATAATATCAAAAGGAATTGCCAGGTCGCAGAGAATTATTGCAAGAAATCGAACAGTATAAGTCATTGAGGGATTTATATGGAAAAAGAAATTAAAAAAGGATTAACAACGGAAGAGGTAATCCAAAGAAGTGGAGATGGTAAAAATCTTCTAACCCAAGGTAAAAAGAAAAGCTTGCTATCAATTGTGGTGAGCCAGTTTGCATCTCCGCTGCTTATTTTGCTAATTGTCGCTGCGGTGATTTCAGTTATAACAGGCGAGTTCGTTGATGGGATAATCATCGCTATAGTTGTGCTTGCCAATGTAATTATTGGTACTGTCCAAGAGGTTACGGCAGAGAAATCCGTAGAAGCCCTTAAGCAGATTAGCGCGTCGACGGCTGTTGTAATTAGAGATGATCAGGAGCAAGAAATACCTGCCGCGGATCTGGTAATTGGGGATTACGTTATTTTGGAGGCGGGACGTATTGTTCCTGCTGACCTTAAGCTGGTTCAAACCAGTTCCCTAAAGCTGAATGAATCCGCTCTTACGGGAGAGAGTCTTGCAGTGGAAAAGGACTGCAACCAAGAAAGCGACGAAAAGACACCTCTCGGCGATCGCAAGGACAAGGCCTTTATGTCCACTCTTGTTGAATACGGAAGAGGGGAAGGTGTAGTTGAAAGAATTGGCGACAGCACCGAGATTGGAAAGATTTCCGGAATGCTTAATAAGATAGGTAAACAAGAAACTCCTCTCCAAAAGAACCTCAATACCATTTCCTTGGTTTTGGGAATTGCAGGTGTGGTCCTTTGTATCCTAATGTTTGTTTGCCAAATCTTTGTTTACAATACCGAACTCATCGAGACTCTCATGATATCTATAGCCTTTGCTGTGGCGGTTATTCCTGAAGGACTTGCTACGGTCGTTACAATCGTTTTATCTGCGGGCATCAAAAAAATGAGTAAGCGGAATGCCATAGTCAAGCAGCTTCATGCTGTGGAAACCTTGGGCGCAGTTAATGTCATTTGCTCGGACAAGACAGGTACCCTTACTCAGAACAAGATGACTGTAGTAAAGTGGTATCTAAATGGAAATGAAACGGAACCTGTGAACATACAAAAGGATAATCCTGTATTTGAAAGATTATTGGAAGGCTTTGTTGTATGTAATGATGCTAAGTATTCTGTAGAAACCGGTGCGGAAATAGGAGACCCCACCGAAACTGCTTTTATTAAATATGCCAAAGAAAATAACCTAGGTTATGACGACATCATGGCTAGAAACACGCGCTTTGATGAAATTCCCTTTGATTCTGACAGAAAGATGATGACCACATTGAGCAAGATATCAGGGAATGAAGGAACAAAGAATGTTTCATATACCAAGGGTGCGGTGGATTCCATAATCGTAAGGTGCAATCGTATTTTGGATGCTAATGGTGTACGGGACATTACAACAAGTGACGTGGTTCTTGTAACAAAGGCAGCAGAGAAAATGAGTTCCAACGCACTTAGAGTGCTTGCTCTAGCGTACAGAGAGGGAGACGATGCGCCACAGGAAGAGGATATGATTTTTGTTGGTTTGGCGGGAATGATAGATCCACCTAAATCCGGAGTAAAGGAAACCATTGATGAATGCCATAGGGCGGGAATCGATGTTGTAATGATAACCGGTGACCATAAGATAACCGCCTTTGCCATCGCTAAAGACCTTGACATAGCTACGGACATTTCACAAAGCATATCCGGTGCTGAAATTGATGAAATGGATCCTGAGGAATTCAGAAAGAATGTTCTCAATTACCGAGTGTTCGCCCGAGTATCACCGGAGAACAAAGTCCAGATAGTTCAGGCCCTTCAGTCCCACAGCAAGATTTGCTCCATGACTGGAGATGGTGTAAACGATGCACCGTCTCTCAAGGCAGCGGACATCGGTGTTGCTATGGGAATCGGGGGAACAGAGGTAGCAAAGGACGCTGCTGAAATGATTTTGGTTGATGATAACTTCATCACCATAAAGAATGCGGTGATGGAGGGACGCAACCTATTTAACAACATCAAAAAATCCGTAGTCTATCTCCTGCGATCAAACTTTGGTGAAGTAGTACTGATGGCCTCTGCAATCTTTGCCGGATATTCTTCGCCACTTTCAACTATACAGATTCTTTGGGTCAACCTGTTCACTGATACCGCACCTTCATTGGCTCTCGGGGTGGACCGTGGTTCAGATTCTGTGATGAATGAAAAGCCGAGGAATGTAAAAACGGGAATTCTGAACAAGAGCGATTACCTTAACATTATTATACAAGGTACAATCAGTGGGGTAGTAGCACTTTTGGCATTCTTGCTCCCGGTAATATCAAAGTATGGCATGGGAAATATTCTTGGTGACCTGAGTGGCGATCCCGATCTACTGAGGCTATGCAGAACATATTGCTTTAGCACTCTCGCAATAAACGAACTGCTGATGGCATACGTTTGCAAGACGAGAGGCAATTTGGCTTTCGTGACCAAGGAATCGTGGAACAACAAAGCTTTAAATATTATTACGGTGATAGGCATTCTGCTTCAGATAGCGATTCTATTTATTGCACCTATGCGCAATATGCTGAAGCTTTCTGCAGTCACCTTTGGTGAAGTGGGCATTATCTTTGTAATCGCCATAATCGGAGTAATGGTAAATGCAGCAATTAGCTTGGCCAAGGAACGTTTGGATATAAAGAGAGAAAATCATATTTAATTCTATTATCAAAGTAATGAAAAAAATCAAAGTGACCAAACCCATAAAGAAAAAAACTCTCTTCGGAGCTAAGACAGTACTGAAAGAGAAAACTATTAGGGTGGATAATAAAACATATAGGGCCATAAAAAAGGCAGAGCAGAAGAAACGTGACAAAGAGTTTGATGAACTTGCTCTTTGGGTAGAGGCTTTTAGTGACGATTAGAATGAGGGCTTAGTTAAGCGAAATGTCATTTGACGGATCAGGAACTGAACGTCAGGAAATTTTTATTGTTAGAGAAAGAAGGAGATTATAGAGATGAAGGTAATAGCGATAAACGGAAGCCCGCATAAGAAGGGAAACACATATCACGCACTGTGCATGGTGATTGAAGAATTGGAAAAAGAGGGGATTGAAACAGAGATACTCGATATAGGCAATAAACCCATTAGGGGATGTATTGGATGTGGCAAATGTCGCGAAGAAGTGGGAATGTGTCATGCGTTTAAAGATGATGGCCTAAATGATGCAATTGAGAAAATAAAGGAAGCGGATGGAATCATTCTCGGTTCCCCGGTTCATTTTTCAAACATCTCAGGCGTAATGAAATGCTTCTGTGACAGGTTATTTTATATTGCGGCCAGCACTGATGACATACTTTATCATAAGGTTGGGGCAGCAGTGGTTGCGGTTAGGCGTAGTGGTGGAATACCGGCTTGGGATACTCTCCATAAGTATCTTCAGTACCTACAAATGCTCATTGCTACAACAAATTATTGGGGAGTCATTCACGGACTGACTCCTGGTGAAGTCCTTCAGGACGACGAAGGAAAACAAATCATGAGTGAGATGGGAAAGGACATGGTGTGGAAGCTGAAGATGAGGGAGCAGTCGCTTAAGGAAGCCCCACCAATGGCAGAAAAGGTTAGAACAAATTTTATTAGATAAGTAATGAATAAAGCGTAAAAGTATTTACATGTACTGCAAGCTATAAGTAGGTGGTGGAGACATGGATAGAAAAGAATATGCCAATCATCTGAAGCATGATGGATGTAATTGTTGTCAGGCAGTATTATGCGCTTTTGCAGATGAGCTCGGAATGCCGGAGGAAGAATTAAAAAAGATTGGCGTAGCTTTTGGAAGTGGTATGGGCCATATGGAGGGAACCTGTGGTGCGCTGGTGGGAGCAGAGATGGTGATGGGGATGAAAAACTATCAAGGTAAGCCTATGCACAAAAATGCTTCAGAATTGTTCCGTGCGTTCGAATTAATGTGCCAGGCCACCCTTTGCAAGGATCTTAAGGGTAGAGACACGGGTGTCGTTCTATGCAGCTGCGATGATTGTGTTAGAAATGCCGTAGAGATTGTGGAGAAATTATGAATAATCTGATGGAGAATACTTTGGAACAAATAATGTATCAAGTCTCTACTTTGCAGGCTTTAGCTATGGGTTATTCCCGTGCGGTTGTATCAGTAGAGGAATTCCTACAACATGGAGATATTGGTCTAGGCACCTTTGAGGATATTGATGGTGAGATGATTCTATTAGGCGGTAAATGCTACCGTGCTATGGAAGATGGAACAGTCCTTCAGGCGGATGGTAATATGGGGGTGCCCTTTGCGGTAACAACTTTTTTCCTGCAAGGAAAAATGTTCTCCGCTGACAATATTAAGAACATGGAAGAGTTGAAAATGCTTCTGGATTTAAAGATTGAAGAGGACTTCGGTCTCAACAGTATGCATGTCGTTTGCATTGATGGAAGCTTCGTAAAGGTATGCGCCAGGTCGGAATCCGCTTACCGATCCCAGCATGTAACTCTAAAGGAAATCTTACAAAAAACACAAAAGGACTTTATCTTTAATGATATTAATGGGGCGCTGGTGTGCGTTTATTTTCCGGATTATATGGATGGTATCAACGCACCGGGATGGCATCTACATTTTCTTTCTGAAGATAGAACCAAAGGCGGTCATGTCTTTGACTTAGAAATGAACCACGGTGAGATTTGCATCAATAAAATTAGCAGTATTCAGATAGAGCTTCCAAAGGCTCCTGATTTTGATACATACTCACTAAAGGAAGCCTCACAGGACGAAATAAAGGAAGTCGAGCAAGGCACACCGGGGACTCCAAAAGGAAAGTGCCATGATGAATTTAAATGAAATGATTGAATATAAAAAAATAAAGGTTTCGGAAAATGACAATTATATCGACAGTCTATTAAAACTATCAAAAGCATGGGCTGACGAAAATTCTTGTCCTGCATACTATGAAAACGATGTCCAAGGTAGAGTAGATGTGATAGGTGTAATTGCAACATCTTATGAATATAAACGGCTTCTGAATTTTTATGTTGAAGAGTTGAATATGAACTTCAACCACGCACTGTTGGTAAAACGAGTAAACAGGTAAAGCGTCGGTTGTGGAGGGAAGAAGCTCCAGTATCAGAACGCGACCCGTCTAATTTGGAAATCGCAATTTCCAAATTTAGAGCCGAATAGCTTTTTGAGCGTGTATCCCTCCAGGTAAAGTCGGGTTTTGATGCCCCGAAATACTAATGTAAAACAATTTTGACATAGCTAAAATCCCCAAAATACCCTAATGTAAAGGATGTTTGATAGACGGAAAACTATGGTTTCGGTACGATGGTCTCTAATAGGAGGAGACAGATATGGAACTTGGACAAAGACTGAAACATTACAGAACGAATGCAGGATTCAATCAGGAAGAGCTGGCTGAGAAGCTTTATGTTTCCCGTCAGACTATATCAAACTGGGAGAACGACAAAAGCTATCCTGACATCCACAGCCTTTTAATGCTAAGTGACTTATTCAATGTCTCGTTGGACGAATTAGTAAAAGGAGATATCGAAATCATGAAAGAAAAGGTTGAAGAAACGAAGGTAAAAAGTTTCCAGAGAGACAGCAACATCTTTACAGTGCTGATCATAGTATGCATTGTATCAGCTTTGCCACTTTATAAGTGGCTAGGTATTCTTGGCATTGCTATATGGGCGATTATAGCTATCGCAATGATTTATTATGCTTTCAAAGTCGAGAAAGTAAAGATGGAAGAAGACATCCATACCTATAAAGAGATAGTCGCCTTCATGAATGGGGAAAAGCTTGACGGAATTGAGAAGGCCAGAGAGGAAGGAAAGAGACGCTATGAACCAATCATAAAGCTTCTTGCCGGTGCAATTGTTGGCGTCATAGTTGCCATGATTCTATCTCGCTTCATGTAGAAGGAATCGGTAAATCGGGCTTTGATGATGCAATAATGCAACGATGCAATAAAGGCAACGATGCAATAATGTAATAAAGGCAATAATACCGTTAACCACGACGCTGCTTTTATGGGTACGGGTTAGGTGGATTCTTTGCTGATTGAGTGAGTGGGATAAGGATTCGGATGAAATATAAGAAAACAAACGCGTTAGATTTTCTGCTAAACGAAAAGGTATTTGAGGAAATTTAAGAAGGGCATACATTTACTAATGGACAGGAATAGACTCAAAAAATATCTCATAATTACATTTCTGATTACATGGACTTGTTGGTGGGG
>CACXFN010000053.1 GCA_902766915.1 uncultured Eubacteriales bacterium | reverse complement strand
TACTTGGATCACCGCGACAGCTTGTCTGTCAGTGCTGCGGAATGCCGATGGACGATGAGCTCATCGGAAAGGATAAGGACGGAACGCCTAACGAGGAATATTGCAAGTGGTGCTACGCAGACGGAACCTATACCTATAGCGATATGGACAATTTAATAGACGTATGCGTTCCCCATATGGTGGCGCAAGGTTTTACAGAGGAACAGGCTCGTGCATATATGAAAGAGAAACTGCCGACACTTAATTATTGGAAGAAATACGATGAACTAAGCGACAACGGTCAGTTTGAAGAATTCAAGAAAAAGCTTATTCAGGAGATTAATGATCTTAATGTTGAGGGAATGCCAAAGCTGGAATCCCTAAACGCCCTTGTTGGAAGCTATGTTAATCTTGAGTATCCGCTTCCCAACGGAACAAAGGTAAAATTCCTAAACGATCAAACCACATATCTGGGGAATCAATTGGAGTGCGAATTTGGCGGAGACAGATGCTTTGGCGTTCTAGCCAGCATGGATTTCATTCTGGTATGTACATATGAGTCAGAAGGAAAGAATCCGGAGTTAGTGCTATACAAAGCAAGATAGATTATTGCAGAAACATTAAAACTAATTTTGGCAAAAGTGGTACAAAACTGATTTTGTATTATGGGATGGCGCGGGCCATCCCTTTTGATGTACGACAGATTCACCGGTCACACATTCTATGGTAGAATGCTGCCATAGGCTGATATATGAAGAAGTATACAAATTAAAATTTATGAGAGGAATCTATGGTAGAATTAAAGTAATAACTGAAGATAATTTCAAGGAGCATATTATAATGATAAAGGAAATAATCAAAATAGGAAATGTCGAGCTTAAGAATCGGCTCATAATGCCGCCGGTGGCAACATATCTGAGTACCGATGACGGAAAGGTTACGGATAAGATAATCGAGTATTATGGTGCTCGTTCCAAGGGCGGAAACATTGGTATGATAATAACTGAGCACTGCTACATATTTCAGCAAGGGAAGGCAAAAGCAAACCAGCTTTCCATTGCTAACGATGACGACGTGGAAGGGTTAACTCGTTTGGTAAATATCATACATCAAAATGGAACCAAAGCCATGGCGCAGCTTAATCATGCAGGAGCAACCACCTTTGAAACTTTGACGGGGATGAGAAAGGTATCTGCAAGTGCGGTGCCGTTTCCATTTCAAGTTTCGCCTCTAAATGAGGTTCTTCCCGAGGCACTTACACCCGGCGGAATCTCTGAGCTTGTCGATTGTTTTGCTCTTGCTGCTGTAAGAGCAAAGGCCGCCGGCTACGATGGAGTGGAGATTCACTCTGCCCATACGTATCTTCTTAACCAGTTTTATTCACCTCTTACCAACAAACGTGAGGATGAGTACGGTGGAAGCCTAGAGAATCGACTAAGATTTCACGTAGAGGTAATCAAAAAAGTTCGCGAGGCAGTTGGTCCCGACTATTTGATTTCCCTTAGATTGGGTGGCTGTGATTACATGGAGGGCGGCAGCACAATCGAGGATGCGGTTAATGCTGCTCAGATTTTGGAAACTGCAGGTATCGACATGATAGACCTCTCCGGAGGAATGTGCGGTTACAGAAGAGAAGGGCATGAGGAACCAGGATATTTCAAAGACATGTCCATTCCGGTAAAAGCAACCGTCTCAATTCCGGTTATGCTTACCGGGGGAATCAAAAAAATCAGTGAAGCGGATGAACTACTAAGGGAAGACGCTGCCGACCTAATCGGCGTAGGCAGAGAACTTTTGAAGGATCCCAATTGGGCAGACCGGGAGATGAGTAATTAAGATTGATGGGATGCGAGGCGACAATGACTTATTATTCACAACTGGAAACCATAAAGCAATTACAATCCATTATTGATGGAAGCAATAATATTGTATTTCTTGGTGGTGCCGGAGTTTCGACCGAAAGCGGCATCAAAGATTTCCGCGGGAAAAGCGGACTTTATTCTATGCAAAAAAAGCAGAAAAAAATGAAATTGCAACCGGTGGTTGACAAATTGAAAAGCCTAGTTGGTGGCGTGCAACTCATTAAAAACATAGAATTGGCTTGTAAAAAAGAAATGCGTGCACACTACATCACCAATTTAGGAGGAACAAAATGATACTTGCAGACAAGATTATTGAAAACAGAAAGAAAAACGGCTGGTCCCAAGAGGAACTTGCAGATAAGCTTGGAGTTTCCAGGCAGTCCGTATCAAAGTGGGAAGGAGCCCAGGCTGTCCCGGACATGAAGAAGATACTTCAGCTTTCGGAGCTGTTTGGGGTATCCACCGACTATCTTCTTAAGGATGAAATAGAAGAGACGGATATAGTTGCCCAGGAATATGCTGACTTCAGCGATAATGAAGACATACCCGTAAAGGTATCGGTAGAAGAAGCCCATAGATTCATAGAATTTAATGAAAGGGCAGCAGGTCCCATTTCTGCGGGGGTAATGGTATGCATTATCTCTGCTGTGCCTTTGCTTGTGCTTCTTGGTCTATCACAGGCTGGAAAGCTTCCCTTTTCAGAATATACAGCGACTATGATGGGAATAATTATTCTTCTTGCCATGATAGCCAGCGCGGTTACCGTATTTATCGTGACGGGAATGAAGGGCAAGCCCTTTGATTATTTAAATGAAAAGAATATTGACACGGAATATGGAGTAAGTGGCATGGCCAAGGAACTACGCACCAAATATTCCGGAACCCATACTCGCATGATGGTAATAGGTGTTGTGCTTTGCATTATTGCCGCAATTCCGATGTTCATAACTATGATAACCGGCTATACTTCAGCTAAAATGGGTGGGTCCTTGGTTATATACGGAGTTGCGCTTTTGCTAACACTTGTGGGAATTGGAGTAAAGCTTCTGGTTCAGACGTCAATGATAAACAATGGCTACAACAAGCTTTTAGAGGAGGGAGACTATACCAGATTTAATAAGCGGGCCTCCAAATGGGATGGTATCTATTGGGCCATAGCAGTTGCCATTTACCTTGGTTGGAGCTTCATAACCATGGATTGGCAGACAACATGGATTGTCTGGCCTATAGCCGGAGTGGTATTCGCGGCGTATAAAGAAATAATCAAGATGATTTTGAGATCAAAGAAATAAGTTGCGAAAAATGCTAGTCTTTTGGTGAGGATGATATATTTCCATTGACAAAGTGGTACCATAATGAGTTTGTAGTTCGGGACCAATGATTTAGTTCCTTGACTCAGAAATCGTATAGCTAAATGAATGATTTAGAATGAAGATATATAGCTATGGATATTGAAAAGATAAGAAATAAGCTTTTT
>CACXFN010000052.1 GCA_902766915.1 uncultured Eubacteriales bacterium | reverse complement strand
GCTGGATATAATGATGCCTGAAATGGATGGAATAACTGCATGTAGGGAAATCCGGGAATTCTCGGAAACCCCAATACTCTTCTTTTCCGCCCTGGGAGATGAAGTCGACATGCTAAAGGGTTTCGAGGCAGGTGCCGACGACTACATCCCCAAGCCCTTCCCTCTTTCAGTCCTGGAACAAAAATGCCGCATGCTGATTCGAAGAAGTAAAGGCAATTCCTTGCAGGATGATTCGCTTGAGGTTTCCGGAATTCGTTTGGACTACAGAAGTCACCATGTTTCGGTGAACAACATGGATACTAACATCACAGGAAAAGACTTCGCCCTCCTGGCGTACCTTATGGAAAACAAAAACATAGTTCTGGATAGAGAATTAATAATAGCAAAAGTTTGGGGTTATGCCTTTGATGGCGAATCCCGAGTCGTGGACACCCATATAAAAAACATCCGAAAAGCCCTGGGCGAAAAAGGTTCCTTAATAGAAACCGTCATTGGCACAGGTTACGTCTTTAGATCGTAACAGAGGATGACTAAACAAGAAGCAATAAAGTGGCTCGAGGATTTCATCGACAGCATAGATAGAATTAAAGAGGGTGCATCTCTTGGAAATGAAAATTGCGCTTGACAGATAAAATATATTTGATAAAATATAATTGTATCAAATATAAAACGAGGTAAGATTTATGCAATACGATTTTCATGAGGCAATGAAATTAGATAACCAGCTTTGTTTTGCACTCTATGCAGCATCAAGATGTGTCACTAACCTTTACACGCCGCTACTTAAACCGCTGGGTTTGACATACACCCAGTATCTGGCGTTTTTGGTTCTCTGGGAAGAGGACGGAATCACGGTCGGTGAAATTGGCGAAAGACTCATGCTGGATAACGGAACGCTCTCTCCCATGCTAAAGAAAATGGAGCAGGCGGGTTACATAGAAAGAAAACGAAGTGAAAGCGACGACAGAGTTGTGATAATCAGCCTAACCAGGAAGGGACGCGACCTGCAGAAAAAAGCAAAGAATATACCCGGACAAATTGGCTCCTGCATAGACTTGCCAATAGAAAAGAGGATCAAATTACACAGCATGCTACATGAATTGCTGGAGACTCAAAGAAAATAATTGGAGGTAAATAAAATGAGCAAAGTATATAATTTCACAGTAAAAGACAGAACAGGTAATGATGTAAGCCTAAAAGATTTTGAGGGTAAAGTGCTCCTCATTGTAAATACCGCAACAGGCTGCGGATTCACACCGCATTATGAACCGCTGGAAGCAATGTATAAGGAGCTCAGAGATCAGGGACTGGAGATTCTGGACTTCCCATGCAACCAGTTTGCAAACCAGGCTCCCGGAACGGACGACGAAATCCACGAATTCTGCACCCTTAAGTTCGGAACAGAGTTCCCGCAGTTCGCAAAGATTGACGTAAACGGTGAGACTGCCGATCCGCTATTCACATATCTCGCATCCGAGAAGCCCTTCGAGGGCTTCGGCAAAGGCATTAAGAACGCCGCTCTCAACAAGTTCGCTGCTCAAAACAACAAGAAGTACGGCGACAAAACAAATATCGGCTGGAACTTCACCAAATTCCTCATCGACAGGGAAGGTAACGTAATTGCACGTTTCGAGCCAACAGTAGATATGGATGAAGTTAAAAATGCCGTTAAAGCAGCATTATAATTCTTTGATCTCTCAAAACTATATTTAGTTTAGAGAAGGCAAAAGGAAAGGTGTAATATAACCCGGGTCCATGAGGTGAGCCCCAAGAGTTAGACTTTTGGAGGACGCCTTATGACTCGGTTTTTTTTATAAACTTTTTATTTAACCTTTATTTAACGTTTTTTTTATAAAAAAATGATAAAAGGGCTTGTAATTGTGTGACAGAAGTGTTATTCTTATATTGTAACTAAAGAATCTCAAAGAAATAATAATTATAATAAATCCTTTAGATTTATGGGAGGGGAATAATGAATATAGCCAAATTATCCTCAAATGGACAGATAACGCTACCTGTTGAAATTAGAAGACTGCTGGATGTCAAGACAGGTGACAAGGTGCTCTTCGTAAAAAAGGACACCGGAGAAATAGTTGTCATTAATGCTTCTTCTATTTCAATAGATAACGACAGTAAAAACGATAAGTAAAAGTGATAGTTAAACCGATAATAAAAACGATTAATTAAAATAAGAGGGTTTCATTCCTTAGACATATTTATTAAACATAACAAATGCATTAATGAGGGAGGAGTATTGTTATGAAACGACTTGTAAATGGAAAAGCTCTTATGAGCATGATACTAATCACATTATTGACAATTGGAATATTTGCCACATCTGGGATTGCGGTTTTTGCCGATGATGAAGGGGGAGATCCCGCTATTATCACCATTGATTTAAATGGTGGAATCCCGGATTTTGACGAATGGGAGTCCAGTGGAGAACTGAATGAAGAACTCATAGAGTTGTATAGCGGAGTGGAAGTGCCTTATAAACATTATTTCAATCATGATTCTTTTTTCGAACCTCCTAAAAACTGTGAGTTTGCCGGATTTGAGGTTACCACATATAAGGATGGAAAGACTATAACAGCTAAACCGGGGGAGATATTAACGGGCCTTGATTTTTCAAAAGGTGGATTAATAAAATGCTTATGGGAGGAGAAGTATTATAAACTGACGATCCATGTTTCTACAATCGATGGCGTAGATCAGCTTTCTCCAATCATTATTGAAAACGTTCCTACAGCAACTGAATTTGAGGAGGCCCTTAAGCTTCTGGACCCAGGCTGCACTATGGAAACTGAGTTATTTACTCTCCCGGGATATTCAGATGTATATAAGTATCGTACATATAAACCAATAACTGCATATAATAAATACTCTGATTTAGATGATAAGATGGAAGCCCTTGCTTATGATAGTATCGATGATTATGATTCCATATTTGAAAATACTGACGTTTACTACTGCCTAAGCAAGCCCATTGATCAACTTCAGATAACTATAGAACCTCCAGTCTGCGGAGAAGAAACAGATACTCCGTCTAGAGCATATAAGTTAGGTGATGAAGATTATACAGATAATCAATGGGATGAACAGACGAATGGGCCAAATATATCAGTCTCCGATAACAGATTAAGTATCTTGGGCGCATTTTGGATAGAATCTCCGGATAAGTATAATGAACCTTTCAAAGGAACCTTTGAAGGAGATCAAACCTATTACTTTGATGTTGAAATGTATCCTGACCTGGGTTATTGCTGGGGTGTAACAGAAGAATCTTTAGATATAATCGGAGCTGAACTGGAAGAATTTGAAATTGCAGAATACTCCGATGGTGAAGCAAGCTCGTTATCCTTTATAGCAAAAACCAGAGTAGAGCATGATTGGGGCGATTGGGTTGTAACAAAGGAAGCCACCGAGGAAGAAGAGGGAACAGAGACTCGCTATTGTAATAGTAATTCTTCTCACCAGGAGACCTATTATACATCAAAACTTCCGAAGAAGGAGTCTACGGAAACTGAACCGGAAAAGACCGAGCCAGTTGAAACTGAACCAGAGAAGACCGAGCCAGTTGAAACTGAACCGGAGAAGACCGAGCCAGTTGAAACTGAACCGGAAAAGACCGCACCAACAGAAGTTCAGCCAACAGAAACCAATGGTAGTGGTAATGGTGAAAACAAGAATGCTGAATCAAGCATAACAGATGGAAATCAGTCGAAGACCGCATCAAACAAACCGACATCTCAGACAGCAACTACAGGGGTAAACGCATCTCAGACAGCAACTACAGGAACAAATACAACTAAGACAGCATCTGCAACCAAAGCAGCATCTACAGCCAAGGCCTCTGCTACAGCAGTGCCTAAGACGGGTGATGAGAATAACCCGGTTCTATGGATAGGAGTTTTGATAGTAGCTTTGATAGTAGCTTCATTGGGGATGTTGTATAAAGAAAAAATGGCAAAGCCTAGCAGGAATAATAATTGAGAATGTTAAATGGTCACCATGAACAGCTATGAAAAAGTGGCTTTTCAGGAAAAGGAGGCATAATAAGACTCATGGCTATGGATAACAATAGGAGATTTGCAAAAGCGACATGGCAGATCATGGAGCAGCTTTTGGAAGTTGAGAGCTTGGATGAGGCTCTGTCCGGAAGCTTGGACATTATACTTAAAGCGCTGGAAAGTGAAGCAGGGATACTATGGTTTCTGGACAAGAAAACAGGAAGGCTCTTTCCTGTTTTTCATGAGGGACCCAATGACATATCCGGGGTAAGTATAGAGGTCGGAACGGGAATAGAGGGTATAGTTGTGGAAACCGGTAAGTCCATCATTATTGAGGATGCTGCAGAGGATCCCAGATTCGAGGGTACGGTATTCGATGACAATACCTTTACAACCAAGACCATGGTTTGCGTTCCCCTTACAGATCATAATGAGACCGTAGGGTGCGTGCAGATTATCAACAAATTGGACGGCACTTTATACGATGCCGAAGAGCTTCAACTATGTGAAAGAATGGCATCATTAGCTGCTCTCACAATAGAGGATAAAGGTCTCATTGTAGATACCGGTGAGGATAAGGTAGTACTTATCTCCCTTAGAAATGTGATAAAGGAATTTCCTTCCGGAGAAGGAGTTTCCAGGGTTCTAAAGGGAATCAATCTGGATATATATGAAAATGAATTCGTAGTGGTTCTGGGTGAATCCGGGTGTGGTAAATCCACTATGATGAACATTATTGGTGGAATGGACTATCTTACCGATGGACAGCTCATTATAGAAGGTAAGGATTACTCGCATCCATCGGATGAAGAAATGACTCTGTTTAGAAGGCAGTATGTGGGATTCGTATTCCAATCGTATAATCTGATGCCTAATCTTACTGCCCTTGAAAATGTGGAGTTCATAGCGGAGATTGCAAAGGATCCAATAGAAGCTATGGATGCCCTATCAAGAGTCGGAATGGATGCCAAGTCCGGAAACTACCCGGCCCAGCTTTCCGGTGGACAGCAGCAACGAGTTTCTATAGCAAGAGCATTAGTTAAGAATCCAAAGGTTATTCTTGCTGATGAGCCGACAGCGGCTCTTGATTTTCAAACCGGTCAGGAGGTCCTAAGAGTTATTGAGGATATCGTAAAGAACCGGGGAACAACAGTTGTCATGGTAACTCACAATGCTGAAATTGCCAAAATGGCAAACAGAGTAATCAAACTTAGGTCAGGAAAAATATCTAGCATCAAATGGAATCTACATCCCCTTACGGCGGACGAAATACTCTGGTAATTATGAAGAAGACTCAAATAAAAGATACATTAAGAAACATTTGGAAAGAAAAAATATCTTTCATTTCCATTGCAATAATTGCTCTTTTGGCCGTTGCAGCCTATCTGGGCATTAATTTTACATCGGAAGCAATGAGGGCCAATGCCAACAGCTTCTATCAAAGGACTAATTTCAGAGATCTGGAAATCACATCAACAATGTTGCTGGGAGAAGCGGATATCCAAAGTCTGTCCGAATTGCCGGAAGTTGTAGATGTTGAAGGAATATATCTGGCAGAAGGCAAGGTCTCCAAAGGTTCCGACAGGGAAAATGTAAGCGTGGTTTCCCTTTCCCAAAGAATAAATACTGCGGAGATAGTAGAAGGTAGACTTCCTGAAAATAAAAATGAATGTGCGTTGGAAAGCGACCTGGCTACCATAACGGGTATGAAGGTTGGAGAAACCATAACTGTTACGGATGCCCATGGAGAATGTCCGAAGTACATAAAGGAAAACACATTTGAAATAACAGGAATCGTATATCATCCTGATCTATATGCCCTTCAGAATCAGACCCCCGGAAATAGATATATTATGGTTGTTCCGGAGGTCTTCGATAAATATCAATTTAACGATAGCTATATGAAGGCCTTGGTTAGGATAGATAAGCCTGAAGGCATTTCTTATTTTGATAAGGATTACAGTGCTCTCCTTTCATCTGCCAAGGATAGCGTGGAGGAATGGAGCAAAGGTAGAGAGGTAAGTAGAAGAGAAGAAATCCAGGGTGCACAGAAAGAAATAGGCGAAATGCCT
>CACXFN010000051.1 GCA_902766915.1 uncultured Eubacteriales bacterium | reverse complement strand
TAGGCTCCCTTGCCTTTGGTTATTTAATAATGAATATCTTTGCTAAGTCAGCCAGGATTAGCAATCTTTCCGGCGATGTCTGCGTCACTCTATTTGGGTCTACATCCATGCTCACTCTCACCGCCAGGGAAATGTGGCTAAGTGTTATTCTATCCATAAGCGTTGTGGTAATATTTATCGTTTTCTATAACAAGATTTTCGCATTGACCTTTGATGAAAACTTTGCTAAAGCCATAGGCACCGATGTGGAAAAATACAATCTTCTAATATCTGTTGTAATTGCAGTGATAATCGTATTGGCCATGAATCTGGTTGGTTCATTGCTTATATCGGCATTGGTAATATTCCCTGCCCTCTCTGCCATGA
Source organism: uncultured Eubacteriales bacterium (assembly GCA_902766915.1). Lineage (GTDB taxonomy): Bacteria > Bacillota > Clostridia > Peptostreptococcales > Anaerovoracaceae > Eubacterium_B. Next base: position 7,568 of record CACXFN010000051.1, on the reverse strand, counting down.
GAATTTTCAAAAGTTTTAAAATGGTGACCATTTTTTCCGGAATTCTCGCCGTCCTATGCACCCTAATAGGAATGTTAATATCCATAGTCGCCAGCACTCCGGTTGGTTCAACTATAGTTGCTATAGACGTCCTGGCCTTCGCAATATGCTATATAATAGGTCGACTTACCGGAAGAGCTTAGACCTTTCTTTATTATTTCCATTGAATTCTAAAAAGATTTATCGTATTATAGGTTTCATATATTTTTATTATTTATAAGGAAGTGTGATATGGCTATTACTCAATTTTTAGAATCTAATGCAAAGAATTATCCCGATGACATCGCCCTGGTTGAGGTTAACCCGGAGGTCAGCGCCAAGCAGTTTAAGTCTTGGAAAGAATCCGGACTCATGGAACCATCTGCGGCAGGTCCATATAGATTGGACATCACTTGGAAAATCTTTGATGAAAAGGCAAACCGTGTTGCAAATGCCATGATTGGTCGTGGCGTAAAGAAAGGCGAAAAGGTAGGCATTCTCCTAATGAACTGCCTTGAATGGCTACCTATTTATTTCGGCATACTGAAGTCAGGTGCAGTGGCAGTACCGCTAAACTACAGATATTCAGCAGACGAAATCGATTACTGCGTTAATCTTGCAGATATAGAAATACTGATTTTTGGTCCGGAATTTACGGAACGTATTTCAGAGATTTCCGATAAGCTTTCCAATCATCGTCTGCTCTTTTATATGGGAGCAAAGTGCCCCGATTTCGCCGAGAGTTTCCCTATGGAAACCTCCAATTATTCCAGCAAGGCTCCCGCCATAGAACTGGCGGATGACGATTTAGCCGCAATTTATTTTTCTTCCGGCACAACGGGATTCCCAAAAGCCATTCTCCATAGGCATGGAGGCCTGATGCATTCTGCTTTGGCAGAACAGAATCACCACGGTCAGCAAAAGAATGACATCTTCCTTTGCATTCCTCCCTTGTATCACACAGGAGCTAAAATGCATTGGTTTGGTTCCTTGGTTTCAGGCGGCACCGCCGTTCTGCTTAAGGGCACTCAACCGGAGCACATCCTAAGGGCTGCATCCGACGAACAATGCACAATTGTTTGGCTCCTGGTTCCATGGGCCCAGGATATTTTGGATGCCATCGATAGAGGCGATTTGAAATTGGATGATTACAAGCTTGATCAGTGGAGACTTATGCATATCGGTGCGCAGCCTGTACCTCCATCCATGATTCGCCATTGGAAAGATTATTTCCCAAATCATGATTACGATACAAACTACGGACTTTCCGAATCACTGGGTCCCGGATGTGTTCACCTGGGAGTAGAGAATATATCCAAGGTTGGAGCAATCGGTATCCCCGGTTACGGATGGGAAGCCAAAGTGGTGGAATCCTTTGAGGACGAAGCAGACCATCCCCAGGGTGACGGTATATACGCAGCCCCTAGGGCAGAGGTTCCAAAGGGCACAGTTGGAGAACTGGCAGTTCGAGGCCCGGCTGTCATGCTTGAATACTATAAGGATCCCGGCGCAACATCGGAAGTACTGACGAAAGACGGATGGCTCTATACCGGCGACATGGCTAAACAGGATGATGCGGGTTTCTTCTACCTGGTCGACAGAAAGAAGGATGTTATCATCTCAGGAGGAGAAAATATCTATCCGGTGCAGATAGAAGACTTCCTCCACGAGATGGAAGAAATAAAAGATGTTGCTGTTATAGGTCTTCCCGACAAACGTCTGGGCGAAATCTCTGCCGCAATTGTAGAACTTAAAGAAGAGGGCTCTTGCACAGAAAGAGACGTATTTGAATTCTGTCTGGCGCTTCCAAGGTATAAACGTCCTGCCAGAATTATCTTTGCAAATGTGCCAAGAAACGCCACGGGAAAAATCGAAAAGCCTAAACTCCGAGAAATGTACGGCGCCACTAACCTTGTAGCCGCAGAAACAGAAACAAAGTAGATTTAAAACTTGTATAATCTAATCAGAAAAAAGCCTTCTGTGGTAGAATCCAATTACCTATAGAAGGCTTTTTTAGACGGCTCTTTTATATTTTATAAAGCTCCGAGTATTTGCCATTTAGATATCTAACATATGTATCCGCATTTATTTGTCCACCTGCAATTTCTTGCACAATGGCTTTGGAGTCATAAAAACCTATCTTGCTCCATATGTTTTCCCTATTCCACTGATTGATTTGGTGAAAGTCCCCTGCTCTGACGCAATTGTATAAATCAATATCCTTTTCCATCTTAATGCCTATGTTGGTAGCAAAGCATCTTCCAAGGACAGCTACAGGGAAATAACCAATCGCTCCGTGAGCCCAGTGAATATCCTGAAGCACTCCCTGTACGGGATCAGTAACTTCTATACCCAGGTATTTTCTATACTTCTCCGCCCATGCATCAGGTAAATCCCTTATGGAAAGGCTCTTATCCATCAGGGCCTTTTCCAACTCATATCTCACTAATAGGTGAAGGTTGTTGGTCAATTCATCGGATCCTATTCTGATAGGACCTGCCTCAACTCTGTTGACTGCCAGAAAGATATCCTCCGGCGTATAATCTTCTATTGGATCAGGGAATAGTTCCCTTAACTTCGGGTAAATTAGTTCAATGAACGCCCTGCTCTTCCCCACACTGTTTTCATAGAAATAGGTTTGGCTCTCCATGATCCCCATGGACGTGGGCTCATCTGCAAATGTATATGCAACATCATCCTCTCTACCTGTTACATATAGAACATGAGCACATTCGTAGAGCATGGTGTATAGGGAGATAGCAAATTCTTTACGGGAATACCTGGTTGCAATCCTCACATCAAAATGGGATCCCATGGTTCTGGAAAAAGGATGTTCTGCTGTGGATAAGACCACGTGGTCCAAATCAATCCCCAGAACCTTCATCAAATATTTTGCCAGTTCTTCCTGTTTTTCCGCTGAGAAATCACCCTTTAGACAGGCGTCATTGGGCTTAGGCTTATCCTTAATCTTCTGGAAAAGCGGTATCACCCCAGCCTTAATACCCTCCATTATTCCATCGTAGTAGAGAGTATTAATTCCAGGTTCATAATTATCCAGGCAATAATCATAGGGCGTCATCCCCGGATTGCCGTAGGAAGAAAGCTCTCCCACGCTTTCAAATACTTCTTCCAAAAACGGACGGAAAACCCCGTAGTTCTGGTCCTCTATAGCTCTATGCCACGCATCCTGAGCGGAGGTAAGCAAGTTCTCATAGCGGACATATTTATCCTTTGGCACTTTCCTTCTTTTATCAATATCTCTTCGTATAATATTCAGAGATTGCTTCTCTATCAAAGTCAGTTCATCTTCATGCTCCGAAAGAAAGTCAATGAGCTCTATGGTTTTATCACCATATTTCAAATTGTAATTGGTTTCATTTAACACTTCCAAAGCCTTGATTCTATTATCCGCAGTATTGGAAGGTGCTGCTGTTTCTCCATCAAAAAAAATCAAAGACACCGCATGATTAATAGCCTTCACACGTTCCTGAAGCCTTTTAAACTCTGCCCTTGCCTTTTCAAATTCCACCTTAAATATCCTTCCAATTAAACAGAAGTGCAAAGAATTAAATCTACAAATTATATATTTCCGTATATTTATTAGTTAAATAATCTATATATGGATCGGTATTAAACGGTACTTTTAAATTTCTCTCCATTATGTGCTTGGAGGTATATAATCCTCCATGCTTCCAAATATTCATTTTATTCCACATATTGATGAGGGTAAAGTCACCTTCTTCAACACATTCATCTATGTTTACCTTTTCCTGCATTTTCTCCGCTATTTGGGCGCTGTAGAAATTGCCCAACACATAGCTGGGGAAATACCCAATATAGCCAAAAGGCCAATGTATGTCCTGGAGCACACCATTTACATCGTCAATCACATCTATGCCCAGGTATTCTTTATACTTATCTCTCCAAGCATCCCTTAGGTCTCTCACATCCAGCTGATTGTGCAGAATAGCCTTTTCCAATTCATACCTAACCAGCACATGTATGTTATATGTAACCTCATCTGCGTCCATTCGAATAAAGCCTGCTTCCACTTTGTTAACAGCTTTATAAATATCCTCCGGACTATAACCCTCCACCGGATCCGGGAACATATCAACCAGGTCCGGATATATGAAGTCTATAAAGGCTCTACTTTTTCCAACTATATTCTCATATAAACGGCCCTCTGCTTCCAATAAGGATTTGCTGGCCACGCCATCCAAAACAGTATATGCCAAACTGTCTTCCTGCCCCATATCATAAAGAACATGCCCTGCTTGGTTCAGAATGGTAAATAGCGACAAGGAATAGTCATCTTTTGAATACTGGGCGGCAATTCTCTCATCGAAGTGGGAACCAAAGAACATGGTAAATGGCTGCTCCGAAATAGCCAAACCCACTCTGGTCATATCTACCCCAAGGAGATCTAATACGTATATAGCTAAACTTTCCTGTGATTCTTTAGAGAAATTTCCTTTGACCGGTCCGCTATCAATCTTGGGACATTCTCGAATACGTTCAAACAAGGGCACGATTTGCGTTCTCACGGCATCAAACATTTTGTCGCATGTTTCAATGGTAAGACCTTCTTCAAACTCATCTATGCAATACTCATAGGGATCTTTGTTGGGGGAACAGTATTTGGCAAAGGTTTTTAGAATATCAAATAATTCTCCCTGCTTATGGCAGAGTATATCAAAATCGTTTTCTTCTATAGCTCTGTACCAGGCATCCTGAGCCTCTGCCATTACCCTTTCATAATGGGCATATTCGTCAGCGGGGATTTTGGCTTTTCTTTCTGCATCTTTACGCATATAGTCAAGAGCTCTACGCTCCCTGACCGTTAGTTCATCCTTATAATCATTCAAAAAAAGCAAAAGCTCCTCGGTTTCCTCTCCGGCTTTTAACAAGAATAGTTCTTGGTTGAGCATCTCAACAGAATGTGCCGAATTTCTAGCTGTTCCAGGAGGAGCCACGATTTCCGTATCCCAAGAAAGAATCGCTTCCGCATGTTTAAATGCGGAAATCTTCCTTTGTAATTCCATGAATTTAATTCGTGCTTCTTCTAAATTCATTATTACCTCTATACAAATTGACGACGTATAATATTTTATATTAAAAACGCATAAATGTACAGAGATTTAGTTTTTTCGTTTTTCTTGACCCGGGAAGCATAGGTTTTAGCATTATTATTCCAGAAACCCAGATTCCTTCCTAATTAACAAAATACATTGAGCCAATTCTTTCCTCAATGTATTCTTTAAATGTACTATTAAATATGGCTTCTTTGAATTCCAAAAGAGCTTTTGTGAAGAGAGGCTGGTTCTTATCTACCCATCTTTGATCGTTCGCATAGCGTTCGTCAGTCGTATCCATGGTCTGATGAATGAACGTTGCTTTAATAAGATCATTAGACCTGCGGGACATATTGAATTTCCATGTATTATTGCTTATTTTATTCCCCCACGGAAAAGCAATTAAATATTATATATCTCGGAGTATTTCTTTTTTAGGTATTTGATATATTTATCAATATCAATCGAAGGAATGCCTATGAATCTTTCCAACACTATATGGGCGTCATATAATCCTATATGCCTCCAAACATGTTCCCGATTCCACTTATTAATCGATGTGAAATCTCCTTTTCGAACACATTCTTCCACATTAATATCTTCCTGCATCTTCTCCAACATCGATGCGGAATAAGCATTACCAAGCACAGCTGTTGGAAAATACCCTATGGCAGCATCTGTCCAGAGCATATCCTGGAGCACCCCCTGGCTGTCATCACAAACCTCAACACCTAAGTATTCTCTATACTTTTCAGCCCAAGCATCCGGAAGATCCTTAAAGGATAGGTCCTTATTCATTAAGGCCTTTTCTATTTCATATCTAACCAAAACGTGAAGGTTATTTGTAACCTCATCAGAACCAATTCTAATAGGTCCGGCGAAAACCTTGTTAATCGCCAAATAAATATCGGAGGGAGAAGTCTCCTTGATGGAAGTTGGGAAAAGGGACTTAAGCTTTGGATAAATAAACTGAATAAATTCTCTGCTTCTTCCTATGATGTTTTCATAAAAACGAGTTTGTCCCTCCATGATTCCGAAGGCTGCGGATCCATCAGCAAGAGTATATGCAAGCTCATCATCCTGTCCTGTTTCGGCCAGGGTATATCCACAACCAAAGAGGATTGTATATAGAGAAAAGGTGAAATCCTTTCTGGAATATCTGGTCGTTATTCTTTCATCAAAATGGGATCCTATTCGCTTAGTGAAGGGATGCTCAGATGTGGCCAGCCCAACTCTGGTCATGTCCAGACCCATGATTTCCATTATATATTTAGCAAGGGCTTCCTGCTTGGCAACGGAATAATCGCCCTTTAGGCAGCTGTCGTCTATAGGAGGTTTGTTAACAATCTCTTTTAAGAATGGAACCAGTTCTCTCCTTATTCCATCAAAAAGCCCATCATAAAACTGAATATTGCTTCCCGGTTCATGGTAGTTCAGGCAATAATCGTAAGGGTTCATTTCAGAATTGTAACTGATTGCAAGTTCTCTTACCTTATCAAAAACCTTTTTCAGATGCGGACGCAACAATTCATAATCGCTCTCTTCGTTGGCCGCATGCCATGCTTCCTGGGCTGAAAGCAAGAGTTTTTGGTATCTGATGTATTCATCCTTAGGTACATTTTCTCTTATCCTTGACTCTCTCCTAAGGATTTCCAAAGATCGTTGCTCAACCAAGGTGAGCTGACTCTCATTCTCAGTTAGACATTCCATTATTTCTGCTGTATTCTCACCAAATTTGAGGTTGTACATTTCGTCATTTATAACTTCCATGGTGCTAATCCTGTTAGCTATGGCACTGGAGGGGGCAGCAGTTTCAGCATCAAAAAACATCAAAGAAATGACATGATTGATGGCGGAAATTCTCTTCTGAAGTTTTGCGAATTCTTGTCTTGATTGTTCAAAATCCATACACTATATCCCTTCCCGTATTTAAGGATTCCGAATAATGTTATCAATTCTCAGGGCACGTAGAAAATGTCAGGCGTTCTAGAGTTTATAAATATCTGTATATTTGTCCTTTAGATAATGGATAAAGGGCTCACTGGAAATAGGTGCACCAACATATTTCTCCATTATTTCTTTTGAATTAAACAGTCCCCCGTATTTCCATATCTTGTCCTTGTTCCAGAAGTTTATTAGTTTGAAATTACCCTCTTCTACATAGTCGTAGATGTTTATGTCTTCGTTCATTCTCTGGGTAATTTGTGCGCTGAAGATGTTCCCAAGAACATAGAGGGGGAAATATCCAAATGAACCGTAAGGCCAATGAATATCCTGGAGTACGCCGCTTAGGTCATCGGGCACATCCACCCCAAGATATTCCTTATACTTCTGATTCCATGCATCCGGCAAGTCCTTTACAAGCAAATCTCCGCGAAGCATGGCTTTTTCCAATTCATAACGCACCAATACGTGGAGATTGTATGTGAGTTCATCGGAATTGATTCTGGTACAGCCTGCTTCAACCTTATTGAC
>CACXFN010000050.1 GCA_902766915.1 uncultured Eubacteriales bacterium | reverse complement strand
TTATCGATATCCCGTGGGAGTATATCCTTTGTTCCTTTAGGTGCTTGAGTTAGCATCGTTTCCTCCTATTATTTTTCTTTCAATCATTTCATCAATTCTATCTATATACTGCTCGTAATTTGTAACATTGGGAACCCGTTCCAATCGGTTCTCCTTTGGATGATAATACTTAGTTATCCCACCGGCACCCATTGCGATTATAGTTTGGTGTTCATCCATAATCCTTATGTTATAAACACCCTCTTTACCGGGAAGGCAATAACCCGTATTCTCTCCGGATCCGGCCATATGCTTTTGTCTATAGAGATAATATGGATTATATCCATTTCCTTTAAGCATTTCATCAGCCATCTTTATCATTTCAGATGTGACTTTAGCCTGTCTGTAATGATAATCCGGATCTTTTTCGTTTAGCTTGGATGCTCTCTTAACCGCCAGGTTATGAACCGTAATACTGTCTGCCCCAAGCTCCATCACTCTATTAATGCTGCTTTTCATATCCATAAGGTCTTCTTCCGGAAGTCCCGCAATCAAATCGCAATTTATGCTATCAAAGCCGACATTGATAGCATCACTAAAGGCCCGTTCTATGTCCTTTGCTGTATGATGTCGGCCAATTAATTCCAGGGTTCTATCCTTCATGGACTGGGGATTAATACTGATTCTTCCTACCCCATAGTCTCTAATAACCAATAGTTTTTCATAGTCAATTGTATCGGGTCTTCCTGCTTCAACAGTAAATTCTTTTAAGCCGGGAATGTTGAAATATTTATCAACTTCTGTTAGCAGTGAATCCATCTCTCCAACTGACAGTGAGGTCGGAGTACCACCACCTATATAAATACTCTCGACAGAATACCCTCGATCAGAGATTAATTTGGAAACTTCTTTAATTTCATGGATAAGAGCAGGAAGATATCTCTCTATTTCAGAATCCGAAGCCTGATTTGAGGCAAAGGAACAATATAGACATCTGGTTGGGCAAAATGGTATTCCTATATAAAGTGAAACACTATTATCATGAGGTTTACCAATAGAAGCGACCTGATATTCATAAATACCGATAATAGATTTTGTTTTTTCATCGCTTAACAGATAGTAGTCTTTTAGAAATCTATATGCTTGATCTTTTCCGAATTTCTCGATTAATTCACCGGCAAGTTTTACAGGTCTAACTCCGGTAAGTGTTCCCCAATCAGGATAATAATCTTTTAACTCAACTAGCTTATTAAATAGTTCTCTTTTAACCAATTCAGTTTTTTCTGTATCAGAGAGTTCATCCAGCTTCTCCACATTTCCCTTTGGTGAAACTACAGGAAGAGTTATATCCTTTGGGTCTATAAAAATATCGAAATCTTTAGTAGAATCAATGTTTAATTCCGTGGATTTAAGATTTTCGAATGTATATTCCCTGGGCATTAAGAACTCATTGGTGAGTTCTTTAAGCACTTCGTCTTTATTTAAATCAACTATTCCTATCCTGAACAAAAGGATTGTACCTCTTTTCGAATCCTATGCTGGTTTCACCCATATGCCCCGGAAGAACCAGCGTATCTTCCGGCAGCTTGTATAATCTATTCTTTATAGAAGAAGCAAGGACATCCCAGTTCCCTCCATATAAATCGGATCTTCCAACAGATGCTCTGAATAATGTGTCTCCGCTAAAGCAAACTTGATCCTTTGGTGCATAGATGCACATTCCACCCTTGGAATGGCCAGGAGTATGAATGAATTCCAGGTGCATATCTCCAATGTCGAGGGTATCCAAATCCTTTACCAATAAATTTGCTTCAACAGTTACTGGATATCCAAAGAATTCAGCAGAAGAATTCATTTGTGAATTACCAAGCATCTCCATTTCATCTTCATGTGCAACTACTATGATGTTAGGAAATCGCTCTACTAGTTTTGGAATTCCTCCTATATGATCACAATGACCATGAGTAAGAATTATATACTTTAAATCCAAATGATTCTCTTCTATATCCTTTATCATTCTGGGATCATATCCGCCCGGATCAACAACAAAGGCATTGTTACCATCATCATAAGCTAGATAAGTATTAACAGCCAATGCACCCGTAGCATAATGTCTAATCTTCATCTTCTATGACCTCGCCCTATAAACGTGGATTACACCTTCTACATTTCTAATGGATCGTAAAACCTTCTGCATTTCCTGTGTACTGGAAATGGACAGGGTCAAAGCAATGGTAGCCTGTCCATCATTGGTGCTTTTCGCATTCACACCTGAAATATCTATATCCAAATCATCGCAGACCTTAGATATATCTGACAACAATCTCTTTCTATCGGCAGCACGAATAAGCACATCTGTATTGTATGATTTTCCCTCCTTTAGGTCTTCCCACTCCACATCAATCATGCGGGATTTTTCTTCCTCAGGAAGGGCTAAAATATTACTGCAGTCTTTTCTATGTACAGATATTCCCCTACCTTTAGTAATGAAACCAATTATTTCATCTCCCGGAACCGGATTGCAACATCTGGATATTCTTATCATCAGATTATCTGCACCCTTGACTATTATTCCAGGATTATCTCTTCTTTCTCTGTCCTGTTTTTCTCGCTTGGCTTCCTCAGCCTTTATTGCACGGATACGTTCTTCATCCTTCTGTTGCTCCAGTGTATGTTCCTCGTCATAATACATGAACAGAAGACCGGCATATTTACTGAGCAATGTACTGTTTTTACTTATCTGTACATAGAGATCATCCATAGCATGTGCAATACCCAATTCTTTCATTGCACGATTCATGGGTGCCGCTCTTTCCACAGCCTGAGGATCATATCCTTTTTTCCGAATGTATTTGTCTAATAGAACCTTTCCTTTTTCAACATCATCCGATCTATTAGCTTTCTTAAGCCATTGTCTTATCTTGTTTCTGGCGGAGGAACTTTTTGCAATTTTTAGCCAGTTTACGCTTGGACCATTGGAGTTTGATGACGTTACAATTTCAACAATATCTCCATTATGTAATGGATGGTCTATGGTCACCATTTTTCCGTTTACCTTGGCACCTACACAATGACATCCCACATCTGTATGGATTTTAAAGGCAAAATCAAGGGGTGTAGACTCAGCAGGTAATTCCATAACTTCCCCTTTAGGAGTAAATACAAATACCTGATTTGAGAAAAGATCCATCTTTAGAGTTTCCATAAACTCCTTAGGATCCTTTAACTCTTGCTGCCATTCCAGGGTCTGTCTCAGCCAGGCAAGTTTGACTTCATCGTTATTGGTCTTACCATCATTCTTCCCCTCTTTATACGTCCAATGAGCAGCGATACCATACTCCGCAACCTGATGCATTTCATAGGTTCTAATCTGTATTTCGAAGGGCTCACCATTCTCACCAAGGAGGGTCGTGTGTAGAGATTGATACATATTTGGTTTAGGCATAGCTATATAGTCCTTAAACCGTCCGGGAATTGGCTTCCACATGGTATGAACTTGACCTAAAACAGCATAACAATCCCTAACATTATCTACAATTATTCTTATGGCAGTTAAATCAAATATCTCTTCCAATTCCTTTTTTTGAATTGTCATTTTTTTATAAATACTGTAGAGATGTTTGGATCTACCATATATATCATAATGAATCCCCAATTGATCCAGGGAAGTTTTAATTCTTTCAATCAGTTCCTGAATGAAAATCTCATGATTCTCTCTGGCTATATTTACTTTAGCCAATAGCTTTTCGTATTCATCCGGCCAAATATATTTCATGGCCGTATCTTCCAGTTCAAACTTGACATTATACATACCTAGTCTGGCTGCTAAAGGAGCATAAATATCTAAGGTTTCCCTGGATTTTTCTTTTTGTTTATCAGTATCCCAATACTCAGCCGTTCTCATATTGTGAAGTCGGTCTGCTAATTTTATTATTAGAACACGAATGTCCTTGGACATAGCCAAGAACATTTTTCTAAGGTTCTCTGCCTGAGCTTCTTCCTGCGTATCAAACTTAATTGATCCCAGTTTGGTGACCCCGTCTACCAATAAGGCAACTTCATCACCAAAGTCTTCAGTCATCATTTCCCTAGTATAACTGGTGTCTTCCACCACATCATGAAGCAGACCTGCAACAAGGGTTTCATCATCCATCCCAAGCTGCGATAGAATATGTGCAACTGCCATGGGATGAATGATATACGGTTCTCCACTTCGGCGCTTCTGCCCATGATGGAGTTCCTCTGCCTTGTCATAAGCCTTTCCGATTACCTCAATATTGTAGTTGGCGTTTTGCTCCAACAATTCATTCAGGAAATCTTCTCTGGTCTGCATAACTAATACTTACTTAGTAAAAGAAATATATTGAATCTTACTTATCCTTTTTGTTTCCGCCTACATATTTGACCTTCTTTTCACCCTTGCTAAATTCATAGAAAATCGGGCTGGCCAGGAATACGGAGGAATATGTACCTACTATCACACCTATAATCAAAGGAATGATGAACTCTCTAATTGCTGTAGAAACCATAATTGTCATTGGGATCATACATAGCAATGTTGTAATGGATGTCATTACAGAACGATTAAGAGTTTGGTTAATACTCTTGTCGATTGTATCTTCCAAAGAATCTCTCTTATAAAGATTTCTATTTTCTCTTAATCTATCAAAGATAACGATGGTATTATTGATGGAATAACCTACAACTGTCAAAATACCTGCTATAAACGGGTTGTTGATGGTTATGTGGAATAAGCCATACATTGCCAAAACAACCAGTACGTCATGAGCCAATGCTATTACGGAAGATACACCATATTTCCAGGTTTTGAAACGGAAGATTATATAAATGAGCATGCATATAGCTGCAATAACAACTGATTTAACCGCATTGGATTTTAGTTCATTACCAACAGTAGGACCAAACTGTTCGGAAGCCAAGATATTAGACTCAGATATTCCGTACTTTTCACCTAATGTATTAACTATGGCAACACGATCTTCATTTGTTAAAGCTTCTGTGGTTTTAATAATAACCTGGTCGTTATTGTCTCCTGCAAGAACTATGGTAGGATTAAGGTTATATGAACCGATAGTTTCAGCCACTTCAGTAGTATTTACAGTTTTGCCCATGTCTAACTGAAGCATAGTACCTCCGGTAAAGTCGATACCGTAGTTGAATCCCCTTACCAAGCCTGCAATAAGACCTGCAGCAATTACCACAACACTTATTATGTAATAGAGCTTACGATTCTTTACAAATTTGAATTCTCTCTTTACAAACTGCTTTGGTGTTCCATCTTCGTTAACACCAAAGTATTTGTTCTTGGCAAATTTTTTACTGTCTGCCAAAAGACCGATAAGTATCTGTGTAATAACAACGGCTGTAAAGATACTGATTACGATACCTATCATAAGAGTGATAGCAAAGCCCTTAACTGTTGTGGATCCAATCAGGTAAAGAACTATGGCAGCAATCAAAGTTGTAATCTGAGCATCCAGAACTGTTACAACAGCATGGCGGAAACCTTCGGATACGGCAACTCTGATTGTTTTACCCTTTGATATTTCTTCTCTTATTCTGGCAAAGATGATAACGTTGGCGTCTACTGCCATACCGATTGAGAGTATAATAGCTGCAATGCCCGGGAGTGTAAGAACTGCCCCAATAGCTACAACTGCCCAGATATCCAACAAAACATAAAGAGCCAATGCGATATCAGCCATTACACCCAATAATCCATACATGATGATCATCAGTATGAATACAAGAAGGAGTCCAATTGCACCGGCAATAATGCTCTTTTGTAATGCATCAGCACCGATTGTAGCAGTTTGAACAGAAGATGTAATCTCGTTTAATGTGACAGGGAGCGCACCGCCTCTAATAAGTGCAGCAGTTGTAGTTGCATCATTCAAACTGTATCCACCACTGGAACTTGTGATTTCACAAGAACCATTTGATATTACGCTTTGAACAACCGGAGCTGTAAGTATCTGATTATCAAGCATTATTATTATTGCTTTATTGTCAACTCCTGTATTGGCTGATGTGACAGTACCGGAAAGGGCTTTCTGTGTGGCTTCTGCGAATTTGTTTGCACCTTCTGATGTGAATTGCAGAGTAATCTTATATCCACCGTGTTCTGTATCTATATCTGTTCCTGCATTCTGAACATCTTCTCCGGATAAGACCAAAGTTCCGTCAGCCATTAAGAATTGAAGTTGTGCAGTACGACCTATTGATTCGATGGCTTCTTCTGCATTGTCTACGCCAGGCATCTCAACACGAAGTCTTCTATCTCCTTCTATATTGACTGTTGCCTCTGAAATACCCATGGCATTTACACGTTTGTTTAATACTTCTCTAGTCTGCTCCATGGTTTGTTTTAATTCTTCACCGGTTTGATCGGTTTCTGCTTCCATGACGACATAAACACCGCCATTGATATCCAGGCCAAACTTTAGAACATCCTTTACGGAATTGATTGCACCAATTCCAAACACTGTGATATACCATCCAACTAATACGACAATTATGATAATAATGGACAGTATTTTTCTTAAACTCGAGCTCATTTTTTCCTCCGTGAATTAACTACAAAATAATTTGCCCATAATCTGGGCATTATAATAAAGTATATTCTACTACTTTTTAAATGGCTATTCAACCCAAAAACCGCAAAAAATACAGTAAAATCAAGATTATTCTTCGCAATTATCAGACTATTCCAATGGCATCATAATTAAAAAAACAGCCCTATGTTTTAGGACTGTTCTTTGTAATAATTAATTATCCGAATTAACTGCTTCTTCAACAGTTTCAGTTGCAATCTCAGGTGCATTCTCTAACAATGCCTCGGCTTCCTGTTCCATGGAGGTTGCCTTCTTTCCAAGCCTCTTAGGTTTAACCTTTCTTTCCTCCTGAGCCAGCAATTCTTCTCTGTCTACCTTTCTGGTTTCAGATTTCTTCTCAACTGTAGAAATAGCCCATTTCTTTATTTCGAATTTCGTCTTATCAGCACCAACCTGTATAACTACGGAGTCTTCCTTTGTTTTAACAATTCGACCACATATACCGCCAATTGTAACGATTTCATCCCCTACCTGGACATTGCTTCTCATGTCCTGAACTTCTTTATCCTTCTTTTTCTGGGGCTTAATCATTATGAAATACATAAGTGCAATAAACACTATAAGTATTACAAATTGAGGTACTAAACTCTGTGTTCCTGTATTCATTATTACGATTCCTCCAAACAAGAATTATTATTGGTGCCGGCGGTGGGGGTCGAACCCACACGGTGTTGCCACCACGGGATTTTGAATCCCGCACGTCTGCCAATTCCATCACGCCGG
>CACXFN010000049.1 GCA_902766915.1 uncultured Eubacteriales bacterium | reverse complement strand
TTCAACGGCAGAAGCCTTTTTCGAACCCCGCGTCCAACGCGGGGTTTTGCTTTACAAAAAAATTGGCCCGCATCCCTCCCGGGAGCGGGCCTGCAAAATGAAATATAGAGATGTCATGAAACAATTGATTTTGTCTCCGGTTTAGTTTGACTACCGGATAAGGAAGGTTTGTCTCACTGTAGTTAGTATAGACTAACTCAATTCGTCTGTCAACTATTTTTTCAGCCCCTACATTAGAAAAGGTGAGCAACACATTCTTGCTCACCTATCCCTTAACCTTATCCAAAAGTCTTGCCTTTTCTCTTTCCACTTCCTTTACCATCGCCTCCTCAGTAAGATTCCACTCATCCCTGAGGTTGTCCAGGATTCTGCCACATGTGTCAGCTGCCTCCTGATACTTGCCTTGGATTTCATAAATCGTTGTTATGCCCTGGAGCGCATCTACAAATCGAGGCTTCTCGTCCTTTTCATATGAAGCATCGTACAACTCTATGGCTCTCTCGTAGACACCCTTCTTAGCATAATACTGAGCTGCTTCAAAAAGGAACCCCGGGTCATCGCAGTATGAAGCGAATGCTTCATCCATAATTCCATCGGCCTTTTTTTCGTCGAATTCCGCCAGCGCAATATTCGCTTTGTAAATCAGAATCATAAATTCGCGATTCTTTTGCAGCTTGGAGAAATCTTCGAGTACTTCCTTTGCTTCTTCTGTGCGATGATCCGCAATTAGATTATCCATGAGCCAGAAGTGCGGGAGATATGTGGGTTTGTCGGGATTGGCTTTTTTGTCTGTCTCAATGAGTTCCTGATAGAAAGCAATAACCTTTGCATGGTTACCTATATTCCAATCCCAAACTGAAGCTCCCTCGGCCTTATCCAAAAGCCACTGGCAGTCCTTCTTCTCCGGAGCAAGTTTCATTGACTCTCTGGCATACTGACTAACCTTCTTTGCATCCGTCTCCATCCTATGATGATATAAATGCGCAAGTAGGCTATATACCTTTGCTTTGTCCTCGGACTTTTCCAGTGCGGTTTTTAGATACTCCTCATATTCCCAAAAGACATCCCCGGGAAGTGGCTCCTCGAATTCTAGCCTGTTTTCTATGCGCCTAAGCTTTTCGCTCTCGTTTAATCCGAAAAGCTCATCTACACTCACACCAAATATTTCCGCTATCTCCGGAAGAAGCGCGATGTCCGGCATCGAGATATCATTCTCCCACTTTGATACTGATTGAGGACTTATCCCCAGCTTCTCAGCAAGCTGCTCCTGTGTCATGCTTGCCCTGAATCTCATTTTTTTAATTACATTTCCAAGTTCCATAATGTTTCCTCCTTATGAGGATATAGTAAACAAAGCGCACGAGGAATCCAATGACGTATATTTACATAATGTTCAACCGGCGGTTGACATATAACTCTTCTATACTATATTGTGCTATTTTTAACAACATTTTCAACCATTTTTGAAACTTTTCCAGCTATTCTCCCATCATTTTGAGTTTTTCATCTGCGACCTCTTAACTAATAGATTTGATTATCTATCCAGTAGTTCTTATGTCAATTATTAGTTAATAATATAGATTCCTTAAACAAACAGCGGGGTGGAATAGTATCTGTCGCCGCTATCCGGGAGAAGAACCACTATGATCTTACCCTTGTTTTCCGGACGCTGGGCCAGCTGAATTCCTGCTTGGAGTGCGGCTCCTGAGGATATGCCCACCAAGATACCTTCGGATTTACCGAACTCTTTGGCTGCTTCAAAACAGATTTCATTATCTATTGTAATTATCTCGTTGTAGATTTCCGTGTCTAAAGTATCAGGGACAAAGCCTGCCCCGATTCCCTGAATCTTGTGAGGGCCTGGAGCGCAGCTCGAAAGCACAGACGATGACTCGGGCTCCACAGCAACTATCCTGATTTCAGGCTTCTTTGATTTAAGATAACGACCTGTTCCGGTGATGGTGCCGCCGGTTCCTACACCTGCAACAAAGATATCAACTTCCCCGTCGGTATCATTCCATATTTCGGGACCTGTTGTTTCTTCATGTGTCTTTGGATTCACGGGATTTACAAATTGCCCGGGGATGAATGTACTTCCACCGGCAGCTTCTATCTCAGATGCCAATTCCTCTGCACGAGCAATGGCGCCGCTCATTCCCTTTGCTCCTTCAGTCAGAACAATCTCCGCACCATAGGCCTTCAGGATGTTCCTTCGTTCCACGCTCATGGTATCAGGCATAGTAAGGATCACCTTATATCCCTTTGCTGCGGCGATGGAAGCCAACCCGATTCCGGTATTACCCGAAGTCGGTTCGATTATTGTGCTTCCTTCCTTTAGAACGCCTCTGGCCTCTGCATCTTCAATCATTGCTCGCGCAATTCTGTCTTTGACGCTTCCGGCCGGATTTAGGTATTCAAGTTTAACCAGTAGTCTGGCTTCTAAACCATGTTTTTTTTCTATGTTGGTCGCCTCCATAAGAGGAGTTTTTCCAATAAGTTCG